>JAYUDH010000028.1:0-16426 GCA_043739895.1 Candidatus Moraniibacteriota bacterium | reverse complement strand
TTTTGGTTTGGGACTTGATCGTATCGTCCTTGAAATGAAGCGTACTCAGGTGAAACCTCATCAGGAACCGAAGCCGAAGGTCTTTTTGGCACAGCTCGGAGATATGGCGAAGAAAAAAAGTTTGCGATTATTTTCAGCACTCGAAAAAAATGGTATCCTCATAGCAGAAAGTTTTGGACGAGGGAGTCTCAAGTCGCAGTTGCGAGTGGCAAACCGTCTCGGTGTTGAGGTGACCATTATTATTGGTCAGAAAGAAGCACTTGATGGTACGGCTATTGTGAAGGATATGGTATCAGGGACTCAGGAGACAGTGACTCAGGAACGTCTCGTTGATGCCACAAAAAAGATTCTCAAGACAAACGTAACACTCAACGTGTAAAGGAACGGCTTCGTAGTATGGAAGACAATATTTTTCTCAAAATTATTCGCAAGGAGATTCCGAAGGAGTTTCGCTATGAGGACGAGGAAATTCTAGCGTTTGATGATATTCACCCTATCGCCCCCGTCCATATTTTGATCATTCCGAAGAAGCCTCTGGTGAGTATTGCTACCATGGAAGATAATGATGTCGCTTTGGTTGGAAAGATGTTTCTGGTGGCGAGGGATATTGCGAAAGACTTGAATATTTCTGAGAAAGGGTATAAACTGTTTATTCGGGTCGGAAGAGATGGCGGACAAGAGGTTCCGCATCTTCACCTCCATTTATTAGGAGGTGCTCATTTGAGCGAAAATATTCACCCCGTTAGAAGTTCGGATAAATAGCCTTGGAGTGCCTTTCGGAGTAATCTGAAAAAGTGGGTATTGTATGGCTTACACATATTTAGCAAACTTCTAACGGGGTTAACCCGTATAATGACTATACTTCTTCCTTGTAGGGAGAAAAGATTTGAAAGGAGGTTTTAGTATGATTCAAGTAAAAAGAAAAGAACGGGAAACCGCTGAAAGTCTCATTCGGCGTTTTTCACGTCGCGTACAACAGAGTGGCGTGCTGAAACAGGTACGAAAACTGCGTTTTCGTGCGGAAGAACAGAGCCGAGAAAAGCGACGTGCCGGAGCCCTCTATAAAGTGAAGATTCGCAAAGAAATTGCTCGCTTGAAAAAGCTCGGCAAGTTTGATGATGAAGCTCTCCGTGATATTAAAAAAAGAATTTAATCTTTCTTCGTCCTTATGGTTCTCTATCAAAGAGTAAGTGACGACTTAAAGCAGGCCATGAAAGCAGGCGATGTGTTTACAAGAGATACACTTCGTCTGCTTCAGAGTGCCGTGAAAAATGTCGCCATTGATAAGCATGTTTCTGCAGCCGAACTTCCTGATGCGATAGTTGAGGAAGTCATCAAAAAACTCGTTAAGCAACGTAAAGATAGTAGCGCGCAGTATCGCCTGGGAAACCGTGAAGACTTGGCGCAGAAAGAAGAAGAGGAGCTCTCTCTCTTGTGTCAGTATCTCCCAGCGGCTTTGCCGGAGGCAGAACTCCGCACGCTGGTAGAGGAGGCACTTCAAGAGGCAGGAATAACGACCAATGAAAAAATGGGTCAAGCGATGGGTGTCGTTATGAAGAAGTTAGCTGGCCGAGCGAGTGGTGATGATGCCAGACGTGTTGTTGAAGAACTGCTTTCATAATATGCACGTTTCTTTAGAGTATACTGAAGAAATAAAAACGCCCTTCGACACGGCGTTTTTTGTGCGCGTAGCACAGGAAACTCTGAAGCGTTGTCCGCTTCGTGGTCTCGATGCCAAAGAAACGATCAGTATGAATGTTGTCGCGGTAGCAAAAGAGAAGATTCGAGAACTCAACAAAACGTATCGAAATAAAGACGCTGTAACCGACATTCTTTCTTTTGGTGATTATCCTGATACAGAGTCTATTGAGAATGACTCCCAACCCAATATTTTTCTCGGGGAGATATTTTTTTGTTTAGACGATATTGAGAAGGCAGCCACTGAAGATGCTCTTTCTCTTTCTCATGAAATGACGTACGTGTTTTCTCATGGAGTGCTCCATCTTTTGGGATATGATCACTGTGACGAAATGTTTGCTCTTCAGGATGCCGTGACGGAAGAGCTCATGCGAGTTGTATAATGGAGATATGTCTCGCGCTGGTCAAAATAATAACCATACACATTTTATGAAACGTTTTTTGAGGAGTTTAACACATGCTGCCCGGGGGATACTCTACACCATTCGAAACGAACGGAATTTTCAGGTAGAGATTATCGCTACGAGTATGCTTCTGGTCTGTATGTTTTGGTTACCGCTGACACGGGTTGAGGATGGAATACTTATTTTGGCTGCAGCCCTTGTACTCGCGATGGAGCTCATGAACACCGCGGTGGAGAGAGTGATGGATATTTTGAAACCACGCGTACATCCGTATGCTCGGGTAGTGAAAGACGTCACTGCGGGAGGTGTCTTTGTTGTCTCTCTGGGGGCTCTTTCGGTGGGTCTCTTGATTCTCCTCCCGTATCTTTTGGGTAACTCATAGTGGCGATGAGATATTTTTTTGCGATACGCGCTCAATTAGGGTATAATATTCGGAAGGGAGCTCCGTCTTTGATAGAGAGTTTTGTTTTATTTTTAGTCTGAAAATATTTTCTTAGTAAAAAAGAATTTTTTCGGTTTCTTTTCCTCCTAGCTTTCTTTCACGAGAAAGAAATGCATACACATTATTTGTTTAAAGTTGTTCTACGAGGTATGTCGAAAGCTCGTTACTACATTGGTCTTGATATCGGTTCCTCGAATATTCGAGCGGTGATCGCCCAAGAACTGTCTCAGGATGAGCCGTTACGAGTCGTCGGTACGGGCGTGGTTCCATCGGAAGGAATCCGTCGTGGATCGGTGGTCAATGTTGATGCTGTTGCGAAAGCATCAAACGCTGTTTTGGAGCAGGCCGAACGTATGGCAGGGCATCCTGCTGAAACGGTAGTCGTGAGTGTCTCAGGAACAGAGATTACCTGTCAAAATGCTCTCGGAGTAGTGGCGGTAGGGCGTGCCGATGGAGAGGTAACGTATGATGATATGATCCGTGTCCTCGAAGAGGTACAGGCCCGTCTCACGTTGCCGCTCAATCGAGAAATTATCCATGTCATTCCCAAGGATTATCGTCTCGATGATCAGAAGAATATCAAGGATCCTCTCGGGATGCATGGGGTGCGCCTCGAGATGAGTGCCTTGGTTGTCAGCGACAGTACCGCTCACTTGAAAAATATTAGTCGGAGTCTGGAACAGGCCGGGACGAATGTTGATAGTTTTGTTGTTGAACCACTTGCTTCTGCTGAAGCGGTATTGCACGAAAAACAAAAAGAGCTTGGGACAGCTCTCATTAATATTGGCGGGAGTACGACGTCGCTGGCTGTTTTTGAAGATGGTGATCTTCTTCACTTGGCTGTTTTTCCTGTTGGTGGAGCGCATATCACGAATGATATCGCCATTGGTCTCCGTACCTCGATCGAAGTGGCTGAGGCAATTAAGATTCAGTATGGGAGTGCTCTCCCGAAAGAAGTGAATAAGAAAGAGGAAATTGATCTCGGGACGCTTGATTCCCAAGAAGAGGGTATGGTTTCTCGGCACCATGTCGCAGAAATTATTGAGGCACGGTTGGAAGAAATATTCTTTTTTGTGAATTCGGAATTAAAAAATATCAATCGAGAAGGATTGCTTCCTGGGGGCGCAGTTCTCACCGGAGGAGGGGCTCTGCTTCCAGGGGCGGTCGATATCGCCAAGAGCATGCTTCGTTTACCGGCGCAGATCGGGTACCCGAAACCACTGGGAGGTATTCTCGATCAGGTAGATAGCCCTCAATTTGCTACTGTTATTGGACTCGTTCTTCTCTCTCATTCCACAGGAGGTGATAAGAAGGGTTTTTCTTCTCATAAAATTTTTGGAGGAATGCCAGAATGGGCGCAGGCGCTGATCGGGAAAATGCGCCATTTTACACAGAGATTTCTTCCTTAATTTGAGCGAATTTTCCCCACTCTCGTTTTTTATGGGAGGGGGATTTGTGATATTTCGGTGTTTCTTGACACCCCTTCTTTCCCTATGATAGAGTATATTTTCAAGTAAATGGAGATACTTGTGCAAGACAAGGGAAGCGCAGTATACTATTGGCACTGACCCCCTGATCAATTTTTCTAACATAGACGACGTATGGCTGAGATCAAACCTGATATTGAAACATTTGCCAAGATCAAAGTGGTGGGAGTAGGAGGCTCTGGTAATAATGCTATTTCTCGCATGATCGATGCCAAGATCAAGGGCGTTGAGTTTGTTGCTATCAATACGGATGCTCAGGCACTCCATCACTCTAAGGCACAGGAAAAAGTTCATATCGGAAAAAATCTGACCAAAGGTTTGGGGGCTGGAATGAATCCAGAAATTGGTCGTCAGGCAGCTGAAGAAAATCGTGATGAAATTCAAGAAGTACTGAAAGGGGCTGACATGGTGTTCGTTGCCTGTGGTTTGGGCGGTGGAACTGGTTCTGGCGCTGCACCGATTGTCGCGGAAACAGCTAAGGAGCTCGGCGCACTGACGGTTGGTGTTGTCACAAAACCATTCGCCTTTGAGGGATCACAGCGCCGTGCGATTGCAGAGGAGGCATTGGAAAATCTGAAAGATCGTGTTGACACACTCATCACTATCCCTAACGACAAGCTGCTCTCTATCATCGATCGCCAAACAACTTTGGTGAATGCCTTCCG
Source organism: Candidatus Moraniibacteriota bacterium (assembly GCA_043739895.1). Classification (GTDB taxonomy): domain Bacteria; phylum Patescibacteriota; class Minisyncoccia; order Moranbacterales; family UBA1568; genus UBA1568. The sequence continues at coordinate 11,730 of JAYUDH010000028.1, read as the reverse complement.
TATTGTTGATGATGTTCTTCGTCAGGGTGTGCAGGGTATTTCTGATCTCATTACGAAGCCCGGTATCGTCAACGTTGACTTTGCGGATGTGCGGGCCATCATGGAAGATAGCGGGAGTGCTCTTATGGGTATCGGGATTGCTTCCGGCGAGAATCGTGCGGTCGAGGCGGCCAAAGCCGCTATCAATAGTCCTCTTTTGGAACTCTCTATTGATGGTGCTAAAGGAGTTCTCTTTAATATTTCTGGATCGACTGATCTAACCATGCTCGAAATTAACGAGGCTGCGAATATTATTACAGAAAATATTGATCCGAATGCCAAGGTTATTTTTGGTGCCGTGACGGATGATCAAATCAGGAAGGGAGAAATTCAGATTACGGTGGTAGCAACAGGTTTTGATATTCCTCGTACCAAAGAAATGCCAGGACTGATTAATCGTGCGCCCAGTGTGGCATCACGCCAGCGCGCTGCTCAGATCGCTGTTGCCGAAGAAGAGCGTGAGCGGGCACAAGAGGAAGAAGATGTCTTAGAGGAGGTTATCGCTTTTCCATCACGAAAAATAGAGCAGCCAGTAATGATCATTGAGGAGAAGATTCAGCCACGAGGATTAACCGTCAGAAATGATGCTAAGGATCTGGTAGAGGAGGACCTGGAGATTCCAGCCTTCATTCGTCGCAAGATGAAGAAGTAGATTGTCATATCAAAGCCTCCCGAGGGGGGCTTTTTGCTTTTAGAGAGGGAGGAAGAGTATACTAGAAAAGAAATGTAAGAGAATATTAATTGAATATGTTGTGCCCCTTTTGTAGTTATCCCAATACCAAGGTCGTAGATTCACGTGAAACTCTTGAGGGGCGGGCTATTCGTCGTCGGCGGGAGTGCGAGGATTGTCAGGCTCGTTTTAGTACCTATGAAGAGGTGGAGATTTTTCGTCTGTTGGTGGTGAAAAAAGATGGACGAAAAGAAGAGTACGATAAAAGTAAAATTGAAAAAGGATTGAAGCGTGCTTTTGAGAAGCGGCCACAAGCCGAAGAGCAAGTAGAGAAAATGATGGGGGAAATAGAGTATGCTCTTCATGAAAAAAAAGTTTCTGAAATTCCCAGTCAAAAAATTGGGAGCTTGATCCTGGAAAAGCTGAAAGATGTTGATGAGGTTGCCTATATCCGCTTCGCCTCTGTTTACAAGTCATTTAGCAGCGCAAGGAGTTTTCTCAAAGCTTTGGAAAAACTAAAATAGTCTCGAGTGTGCGGGTATGGAGAAAGACAGGGTATTTTTGTGGGGTGTTCTCTCATTGATCACCGGGGTTTTGTGGGGGTCATTCTTTTCTGTTCCAACCGGGGCAGATTTTTTTATTGCTCTGGCTCTCGTTATAAGTATTATCTGTGCTTTCCCGAAGAGATCGATAGTTGTAGGGGGAATTTTTTGTATCGTGTGGTATGCGATGGCCGCTCAAACCCTCACTATGAGGAGAGAGTTTCATGCGCTCCAAAACATCGATGGATTGGTAGAGGGAGAGGCGCGGATTCTTTCTGATCCAGAGGAGCGAGATTCTTTTCGTCAGACAGTACTCCGTTTTGAAAAGTGCGAGAGTGGAGTGTGTCCAGAAAAAGATATTCTTTGGCAGGCACCTCTCAGTCAAGCGTTTGAAGCTGGTGATCGAATTTCATTTTCCTGCCAGTTGGAACGACCAAAAAAATTTACAGAGTCCTTTGATTACCCGATGTTTTTAGCGAAAGAAGGTATTGGGTATGTCTGCCCTCATGCTCAAAAGTATAGCGTGCTCCCGGCTGATTTTTTTGGGCGGGCACGAGCAATGTTCTATCGACCAAAGCATGCTTTAGAGGGAGCGCTTTCTCGGATCCTGAGTGAACCAGAAGCAGGACTCGCCCAGGGACTTCTCTTGGGGGGAGATCATTATTTGCCCGCTTCCCTCAAAGCTGATTTTACGCGAATCGGATTGACGCACATGATTGCTGTTTCGGGGTACAATATCACCCTCATTGCAGAGGGGCTGTTGATACTGGGATTGTATGCGGGCCTGTGGCGTCGACAGGCAGTGTGGACAGCACTCGTAGGGATTATTTTTTTCATCATCATGATTGGTCTCCCGGCCTCGGCAGCTCGGGCAGGAGCGATGGCGCTATTAGTATTTGGGGCTTTTCAGACAGGTCGGCTCACGCGGTCACTCCCTATCCTTTTGTTTGCGGCCGGAGTGATGCTTGTGTTTCATCCGCTCCTCCTTCGTTATGATCTCGGGTTTCAGCTTTCTTTTTTGGCAACGCTTGGGATTGTTATCGCCGAGCCATATCAGGAGCAACTGTTTCGTGGAACGTTCTTCGGAAAGAGTCTCCTCCAGATTCTCTTTATGACCTTTGTCGTAGAATTATTTGTATTGCCGATTATTCTTTTTTCTTTTCATACGTTTTCGCCCCTTATTTTCATAGGGAATTTTTTGGTCATACTCGTACCCTTTGCTATGGGCGGGGCCTTTCTCGCGGCTCTCCTCTTTCTTCTTTTTCCGGGGATGCACGTTTTCTTTGCTTGGTGTACTTTTGTTCTTCTTTCTCTTATCACCCATAGTGTAGAATGGTTGGGCGAGAGAGAAAGTATGACGCTGACATTCATGTCATTTGGGGTGAAGAGTTTCGTTCTCTGGTACGCCCTATTATTCTTCGGAGTTTTCTCCCTCGAGCATTTTTTGAAGAAACATCGCTATGGAACTCAGGAATAAAAAAGCACTCATTCTTCTCCTATCACTTTTAGTGGTGATGGGAGGGTTACTCCTGTGGCACATTTCTCTCGTAGAAAAGAAAACTGAGATCATTTTTCTCAATATCGGGCAGGGTGATGCCATCCTTATTTCACAGGGGAGAAACCAGATTTTGATTGATGGCGGCCGAACGAGTAAAGAGCTCTTGGCGCGCCTTGGGCGACACCTCCCTTTCTGGGACCGCACCATTGAGGTGGTCATCGCCACTCATCCGGATGCCGATCATATTGGGGGGCTGGCAGGACTTATGAAGGCCTATCGTGTCGAGCGGGTACTTTCGACGGGTGCTGAAAGTGACACGGATACTTCACGCCTCTTTCGGCAGTCGCTTCTTCTCACTACCCATAAGGAAGCTCTCCCGACATTTCGTGGCATGAAAGTGACACTTCCTTTTGGAGGAGAATTAGGTGTAGAGTATCCGCTGACGCCGCTCCCTAAGGAAGCGGCTGATACAAATGAGGGGAGTATTGTGGCACGCTTTACCTACGGTGAGACGAGCTTTCTTTTTACCGGAGATCTCCCTCGTGAAGAGACGGTGTTACCGGAAGAAGCCCCGGTCACTATTCTCAAGGTGGCGCATCACGGATCAAAGTATTCTACCAGTGATACCTTCCTGGATCGCATCCACCCCAAGGAAGCGGTAATTTCTGTCGGGAAGAATACCTATGGTCACCCCAGTCCTAATGTTCTGGGACGACTCGAGAAAAAGGGAATAGTAACCCACCGCACCGATGAGGAGGGTGATGTTTCGTATGAGTGTCTCTTCGCTCTCCAAAAATGCGTGTATTCGCGATGAGGGATTTCTCGGGAACGTACGGCATAGATGTTCGGGTTGCTCAAATGGGCTATGCCCTGTATACTGTTTCCGATACAGCAAGAAGAGGGGTGAGTTGCTTTTTTCTCTCTTCTGTGACATAGTGTATACCGTAAGAGTTTTCAGTTACTTATTTATTGAGAGACAATCATATGCACGCCCATCCGAAAAAAGAGCGCACCCTGATTATCCTGAAGCCTGACGCTATCCAGCGTTCCTTGATAGGAGAGATCCTCAGCCGTTTAGAACGAACGGGGTTGAAGTTTGTCGCCGTGAAATTTTTTGTGCCGAAGGCCGAGCAGTGCTGGACACACTACAACAAAGACGATGAATGGTTCATGAAAAAGGGAACGCGTATCATTGAGGATCGTACCGCTCATGGCTTGCCCATTGAGAAAGAGGCCAAAGAGTATGGTAAAGATATTATCGATTCCAATGTGACACTGTTTACTTCTGGTCCGGTATTGGCCTGTGTCATCGAGGGGAATCAATCGGTCGCTATCGTCAAGAAACTGGTAGGGGGAACCGAGCCAACCACCTCTGATGTTGGCACCATTCGGGGTGACTTCACCGTCGACTCCTATGCGCTTTCGAGCCTCGACAATCGCGCCGTTCGCAACCTCATTCACTGTTCTGACAGTCCCGAAGAGGCCGAACGTGAGATTCCGATCTGGTTTGATCCGTCTGAGATAGTCTCCTACCGCTTGGTGCAGGAGCAGGTGCTATACGATGTTAATATGGATGGTATCTTGGAGTAAAAAAAGTCACATTTTTTACAGCACTTTCTCTGGAAGGTGCTGTTTTTTTATGATCTTTTCCCTCTGTTGAGAGCCTTTCTTGACTCTTGACAGATGGTCTCAAGTGACGTATAATGCTCCACATACCAGGGGCCACAAGCTTTTTGGTAGGGGAATTTCTGGGAGAAAGAGCGTTTCTCTCAGTAAATCCAAGGCGTAGTAAAGCAGTACAAGGGTCCCCGACGTTGTCGTGGGTAAATAAGAGAAAGAGAGAAGGAGATGTGATGGAATCATCACTCTTGAAGTTATATGAACGTGGCAGAGTTCTTGGGGGTTCTCCGTTGGCGGCGAGGCATGAGGAGTCGTTCCCTTGCCACCCCTCGGGCCCTGCATGGTCACCGCCCCGGCAATCGCCAAAGGATCTGGCGAAAATCCGAGCAGCCAGGCTGGCCGCTGAAGATGATCAGCTCCGGGTCGCCTCTCGTGGTCCCAGGAGGAAGTGATGGAAGATCATGATCCACCACCGCTACAGCCACCGGTGCCAGCGACGCTGACGCCAGAGCAGTTGGCACGTCTGGACCGTGTTCAGAGTCGCTGCCTCGCTGAAAGTCAGGAAGTCAATCCGAATCTGCTCGACACGGGCGCCCAGGTGAGTGCTCATGGGTTTGTCTGGTGTCGCGGGCGGCGTTTTCACAAGGACTAGTCGGCAACGCCGGCACACAGGGAGCACCTCACGTAGGCTGCTCTCTTTTCTTTTGCCTAAAATTTTGTTAGTCTCGATAAGCGCTTCTTTTTTAAACAAACGGGCTGTAGTATATCGGCAGTACGCATGCATGGGGTGCATGTAGGCTGGGTTCGATTCCCGGCAGCCCGACTAATATAGAAGTAACAAGGCTGGGGGGTTCGAAGCAAACTGCTTTGCTTCGAACGGGTAACTGAGAAAACTGTCTCTGGTTTTCTCTCTAAAGTTACCCCGGAACTTGTAGTAGCAGTTCCCCGCCAGAGGATGGGCAGGGATTCTGCTTACCCCGACAAGTATCTTTTTTATAATTATAGTCCTTCTCTCTTGACAAATATAAGAGAGAATTGTATAATACTTTGTTCCTTTTTTGATCAAAAAAGTCTCCCTTGAGACATCAAAAAAGGTGGTTCTTTTCCTATCAACCCGAGGGCTCCCTCCTTTGTTAGTTATGGGGGGTAGCCCTCATTTTCCGCAAGGGAGTTGTCATGACCACTCAAGCTCATGGTACGAGCATTGCCATCGTTCGACCCGGGGAAGATTCTGCCCTTCGTGAGCAGTTTCGCGATTTTCGTTTTGAGGAAGAAGAGCGAAATCCATCGCTGACACCGGATTCTGGTGTCTTCGACCCACACTCGACGTTCATCATAGTGCTCCGTGAGAGGAAAGGGCGGTCGGTGGTTATTGCTGGCTGCAGCCTCATTGATGGGGCTACTCAAAGTCAGGACGTGACCACGCTGGCACCGGAACGCTCTCCCTCTCCCCTGTGGTACTTCGAGGTCTCGCAGATCTTGATCGATAGCAGGCTCCGGAGTCGGGCGTTTCGGGACCGGCTGATGTGTCTCATTTGCCAGCGTATTGCCCGCTATGCGTTTCTCGAGTGCACGTATGAGGACCTCTACTGTGATGCTACGTGGCCCTTTTATCTCCAACTGCGCCGGATTTTTGTTTCAGAGCTTCTCCTTTCGGGAGATGTTCCGACAAAGCCACCGTGCGATGATCGGAACTTTCGTATTCCGGTGCACGTGCATCGCGATTCGGTCAGGATGTTGATAGAAGGCTTCGAGCAGAAGAGGAGAAAACTTCCTTCCCTTGTTCATGCCGCTTGAGTCGTGAAAATCAGTTCAGTCCGTTTTGAATCATCATGCGGACTTTTTTTTGTGGCATTTTTTTATGAATAAAAAACAAAAGCAAATCACATTGTTTTCCTCTCTCATAGCGATATGATATATTAGAAGTGTTTTAAATAGTAAAAATAAAAAAATACAAAAAGAAAAGAGTTGTTGGTTGATATTGTAATGGTCTCTTAACCAGTGGAGCTATCCATGGATAAGCCGGTGTTTCAGTTTTTCTGTCCTCATGAAGGAGCGGCAGATGGGTGTATTTTTTCGGAAGGTTTTGTTGGCGGGGGAGCGAAATGTGCCAAGGTTACGTCCTGTGTCAAGAGGGTACCGCCTGAAGATGTTCCATCGCCAAAACCGATGAAGCGTTTCCCTATCACGGTTCCCGCTGTCTCGAATTTCAGCCCGACATCAAAGAAGGCCAGTGGGTGGTCTTTATTGATGCTGTGGCACCTGAGGTTCGACGAGAGCTAAGCGGTGACCAACCGATGGTGGTGCTCGATCACAATGATCCTGATCACGATACTCTCGTGACCCTCACCCTCGCCACTGATTTTGGTGGTTTGGACCCAGCCATCGTGGTTAAGCCCTATGACCACAGGAGCGCCCAACGTCTGGTTCTCTACGCACCAGCAACGGGGAAAGAAGTGGTCTCGTCGAGTCGGTATTTGAGGCTCGCACCAGAAGCGGCACACCCTCGTTCAGGGGGTGAAGCTAACGAGTCCGCCTAGGTATCATCCGGGCGGGCTTTTTCATTGCTATTTCTCGAGAGAAAACAAGAATGTTTTTTACCTTAAATTAGCCACTGTTAATGATAGGCTTTTGTCCCTAAGGAGAGGCTTTTTTCTGCAATTGTATTGACAGAATACGCATTTAGGCGTATAATGTATAGTCAAGTAACTTAACAATTTCTCTCAAACAACACCCGTGGGGTACCTCTTTACCGCATCCCCTTACCCGGGGAAGGCATGCGAACTTCATTGGAGTCATCCATGAAAAACGCTACCGGTACCTGGACCCACATTGCTCGACGCGCTGCTGCTCTGGCTAGCGGCTACACTACTGCTCGGAGTACGTTTGATACGTGCCTGGAAGAAACCAGGGCAAGGTTGTCCAAGTTGGTGGGACAGTTGACCTAGACAGATGCCTATACCTTCGAGTACGATGAGACGGTCGTATCTCCGGTGGAGGAGATCAAGAGAGGATGTCTCGTTGTTTTCAACGATCATGTCCCCTTGGCACTTCGGGAAGAGTTCTGCCGTGAGCCGATGGAGGTCCTCAGCATCGCTGAGTCGGATCACGACACCATCCTTACTGTCCATGGCGACCGAGCCGAGGCGGAGTTACATCCGGAGTACGCCCAAAACATTCCAGCTTATACCGAGCTCATTCTCGGTTCCTACACAGCGAGCAGGGTCATCGTGGTCAAGCGACACCACATACGGCTGGCGCCCGCCGCTTCACAACCTCAACCCTCCTAAACACAGGATCGCCTGAGGCCCTACAACAAGTCCGCAGAGTAAAATACTTTGCGGACTTCTTCATATCTCCTTTTTATTAGAGGGAGATTTTTTATACAAAAAACTCCCTGAGAAGGGAGTTTAATTGAAAGAAACACTCTTACTTTAGGCAACCTTAGCTAGGGTGCGGAGAGCTTTGGTAGAAAGTTTCAGTTTCATACCACCGATACGCTTGGTCTGAATATTGACCTTGAAGGTGCGGCGGGTGTGACGCTTGGAGTGGCTAATTTTATTTCCGGTCTGGGTTCCGCGTCCGGTTAATTGGCATGTGCGACTCATAGAATATTCATTATACAGCCTGCCCGAATCACTGCGAAGAGCACCGTGGGCGGGTTGAACAGTTACAGGAATGAGAGTATCATGGACGTAGGCTTTTGGCAAGAGCAGGAAGCTGATGTTTTATTCAATATCGAATTTTATAAGATTTTCCATTATGGGGAGCGAAATAGTGCTGGTCGGATTTTATCTCTTCTTCTTCATTTACTCGGTCATTATTCATGAGGTATCACACGGTGTGGCAGCTCTGTGGCTCGGGGATTTGACAGCCAAGTACGCTGGACGCCTCAACCTGAACCCTCTTAAACACATCGACCCTTTTGGATCAGTAATTTTGCCGCTTCTCCTCTTTATTACCCAATCATCCTTTCTTATTGGCTGGGCCAAGCCGGTGCCTTATAATCCCTACAATTTGAGTAACCAAAAATGGGGACCGTCACTTGTTGCTTTGGCGGGGCCACTCTCTAATTTTATTTTGGCGTTTGTTGCGGCACTTATTGCGAAGCTGTTGCCACTCACTTTTCTGACCAGAAAAGATATTCTGGAGCGCTTCTACGGTATCATTAGTGGTCGAGGAAATTTTCTGGAACATTTTGACCTCTTCGCCGCCGCTCTCTCTGGGTCACTCCAGAATATTTTCTACGGATTGCTCCTCATGATTATTTTTTGGAATATTGTCCTTGGTTGTTTTAATCTCTTGCCGGTACCACCGCTTGATGGTTCTAAGATCCTCTATCTCCTCTTTCCGATTAAGGAGCGGACGGCGCTCTTTTTGGAACAATATGGCTTGTTTATACTTATTTTCGTTGTACTCTTCTTCTCGAACTTTATTGGTGCTTTTGTTGGGACGATTCTTCAGCTCTTTTTCCGCTTCACCTTCTCGTATTGACAAAAAAGCCGAGTGTAGGGTACTATACGCACTACGGAAAAGCAGCGCTTTTTTGTTTGTTTTTGGAGAAGAACATTCTCATTAAATTACCCCCATTTTTTTACGTCCTGTGTCAACGATTAACCAGCTCATCAAGCGTCCTCGTACTTCATCAGCCAAGAAATCCAAGTCTCCGGCGATGACCTACTCGATCAATACCGTCAAGAATCGGAATACTTTCCATGACTCCCCATTTAAACGTGGTGTCTGTATTAAAGTTTCGACCACAACCCCGAAGAAGCCAAACTCGGCCTTGCGAAAAATTGCTCGTGTCCGTTTGACGAATGGTATGGAAGTGACGGCCTACATCCCAGGAGAAGGCCACAACCTTCAGGAGCACTCCATTGTTATGATCCGTGGTGGTCGCGTGAAGGATTTGCCAGGTGTGCGGTATCACATTGTTCGTGGTATTTTCGATGCCGCTGGTGTCAAGCGTATGCAGAGTCGCAGTAAGTACGGTGCCAAGAAGGAAAAGAAGAAAGATTAATTTTCAGATGATATTCTCATAAGATTACGACGCTATGCCACGAAGAAAACGACAATTTGCTCGCGAATGGAAACCGGATACTCTCTATAGTAACCCGTTGGTTGGTCATTTTGTTGGAATGATTATGTGGAATGGCAAGAAGAGTATTGCCGAAAAAATTATCTACAATGCTTTTGATATTATCCATGAGCGCACCAAAAAAGGTGGTCTCAATACTTTTGAACAGGCGATCAAGAACGTCTCCCCACTTTTGCAACTGAAGAGTCGCCGCGTCGGTGGCGCTAACTACCAGGTACCAGTGCCAGTTTCGAGCGAACGCCGCCAGGTGCTTGCTATGCGCTGGATCCGCGATGCCTGTCGGAACAAGAAGGGCAAAGCGATGGCCGAGAAATTAGCCGATGAACTTTTAGATGCTTCCAACAAGCTTGGTTCCGCTATGAAGAAGCGTGACGAGACGCATCGTATGGCTGAAGCCAACAAGGCCTTTGCTCACTTTGCCTAAGGAAGACCGCTATGTATTGTTGGAAAATAGATGCTCTCAAGAAAGATTTGAGCGGGAAGTCTCTCCCTGAGAGTGAGTCTTTCAAGTATCTTTTCGTTTTTGTGACCGCGTATTCGTTAGCCATCATTCCATCCACAACCGGAGCGACGTTTTGGGACATTGCCCTTGTGGGAGCAAGTATTGTCGCAGAGATGCTTGGCCTGTGGTATGTGTATGTTTGTAATAAAGGAAAAGAGGGGGAGAATTTTTTGCAACGTTATCTAGCATTGGGTTGGGTAGTTGGGGTGAGGTGGACGGTCTTGTGTTTTTTTCCAGTCACGATTATTTTTTATGGATTCAGAGGGGCAGTGTCTGAAAATGCTCTGATGACGTCGTGGATAGATGTGGTATTTTTTACGATTTTGTCTCTAGGATATTTCTGGATATTAGGAAAACACATGAAGGAGCTCGCTAGTACGAAAAAAGTCCCTGCATAGGGTACATGTTATAGCCGAAGTAACTTGAGATAATTGAAATATTTTAAAACATATGCCCAAGACCTCTATCGACCACTATCGTAATATCGGGATTATCGCTCATATCGACGCTGGCAAGACCACGACGACGGAGCGTATTTTGTTTTATACGGGTATTACCCACAAAATCGGTGAGGTACACGAAGGAACGGCAACGATGGACTGGATGGAGCAGGAGCAGGAACGTGGTATTACTATTACCTCAGCTGCTACTACCTGTTACTGGAAGGGCTATCACATCAATATTATCGATACACCGGGACACGTAGACTTTACCGTTGAGGTAGAGCGATCTCTCCGTGTGCTCGATGGAGGTGTGGTGGTGTTTGATGGTAAAGAAGGAGTGGAGCCACAGTCGGAAACCGTGTGGCGCCAGGCAGAAAAGTACGAAGTACCACGCATGTGTTTTATCAACAAGATCGACAAAGAGGGCGCTGTTTTCGAAGACGCTCTGTCCTCTATTTCCAACCGTTTGACCCCGCACGCTGTCGCCATTCAGTATCCTATGGGGCTCCGCGGTGATTTCTATGGCTTGATCGATCTCATGACCATGAAGGCCTACACCTTTGAAGGAGAGATGGGTGAAAAGGTTATTGAAGGTGAGATCCCGGCTGAATATGCCGACAAGGCCAAGGAGTATCGTGAGAAAATGGTAGAAAAGATTTCTGAAACAGATGATGCTTTGACGGAAAAATATTTGAACGGAGAAGAGATCTCGGTCACTGAATTGAAAGCCGCGTTGCGTAAGGCAACGATCGCTGTGCGTTTGCACCCTGTCATGACCGGCACCGCCCTTCGGAACAAAGGAGTGCAGTTGGTACTTGATGCTGTGGTGGATTATTTGCCATCGCCGATCGATATTCCACCAGTGACCGGAATTGATCCACGGACCGAAAAAGAAGTTGTACGCGAAACCCGTGACGACGAGAAATTTTCGGCTCTGGCCTTTAAGATTGCTACTGATCCCTTCGTTGGTCAGCTGACCTTCTTCCGCGTTTATTCAGGGACGATCAAGGCGGGATCCTACGTACTCAATTCTACAAAAAATGAAAAGGAACGTATTGGTCGTATTCTCCGTATGCACGCTAACCATCGCGAAGAAATTGAAGAACTGACCGCTGGCGATATTGGTGCGTTGGTGGGTATGAAGGTAACAACGACGGGAAATACCCTCTGTGATTTAGAGAGTCCTGTTATTCTCGAATCGATTACCTTTCCTGAGCCAGTGATTGATATTTCTGTCGAACCAAAAACTAAGGTTGATCAGGAAAAGATGGGCATGGCCTTAAAGAAGTTGCTCGAAGAAGATCCAACTTTCCGAGTG
>JAYUDH010000027.1:0-5665 GCA_043739895.1 Candidatus Moraniibacteriota bacterium | reverse complement strand
CCCTGCTTTCTGATACAGATCGAGAAGATGCTTCATTTCCCAAGCCTCCATATTGGTACTGACATTCTTTCCAAGACTATCAAGCAATGCGCTCACCTTGGAAAAATCTGTCAGCGTACCGAGGCTTAAGGTCTTATCCTTTATCAATTTAATCACTTCCTGTTGGCGATGTGCGCGCTCGAAATCACTCGAGGTATAACGAGAACGGGTATAACAGAGCGCCTTGTTTCCGTCAAGGAGATTATCCCCGGCAGGGAGCTTGAAATCACCACCACACTCGAGCTCACTCGTTGCCTGAGCAGTCATCTTTTCAAAGCACATCGGGTAACGCTTGAGGTTAGCATAGTAAGTACCGTTTTTTCTCTGGATGCGCTTCTCTTCGTACGTACCAGAAAAAACAGTGAAGCGCACTCCGTCACAACGAGCAGCTATACCACGAAACTGTATCCCCTCTTCAAAAGGTTGGTCGAGATGCACCGTCACACCACCAATAGTATTCACTAAATCTTTAAAACCCTGAAAATTGATCGTCACAGCATAAGGGATATCAAGTCCCGTCACCAGAGAGATAATAGTACGCATATCTTCGATACCACCGCCACCATGAGAACGCTCTTCTCCGAGAGCATACACCGCATTGATTTTTCGCTTCTCATCACGACCGGGAACCTGCACATAGGTATCACGTGGAATAGAGATGAGTGAAGCCCTGCTGGTATCGGTATCTCCTTTTTTCGGATGAATAGAGAGCACCATAATGGTATCAGCCAAGAGTCCGCCAGCAGCGTCCCCTTCGCCACGCATCCCCAGGAGTAAGATATTCACGCGTCCATCAGACTCCCCCTTGAGTGTTTGCTCTGCTCCTGGCAACGATTTCACAATGCTGCCTAAAATATTCGCCTTTCCCCCGGATACTTTATCAAGCGTCATGCCGGTTTTGAAAGCAAAAACAGTCCCAGCAAGAGCAAACAGGATGAGAAAAAAAACAACAACACGAAGGATCCGTTTCTTCTTTGTCGACTTTCCATCGAGCAGAGAGGACGTGCCCGGATTTTTTGAAAATAGCATATGCTTCAATTAGTCAGTATATTATTTTGGGAGCACTTCATACAATGACAACAATGCTGCAGCACTTTTTTCCCAGGAATAGAGCGCTAATCGCCCTTCTGCAGAGAGAAGGATAACCTCTCTTTGTTCCTTATCAGTAAGAAGAGTATACAGTTTCTCTTCACATATAGCAATACTCGTTGGATCAAAATAAAGTGCTCCGTTCCCGGCTACTTCGCGCAAACAAGGGGTATCAGAGGCGGCAATAGGCACTTTTTGACTCATCGCCTCAAGAAGCGGGATGCCAAATCCTTCGTACAGAGAAGGAAACACAAAAACAGTTGCTGCACCATAGATAACTGGCAAGTCATGTTCCTCTACAAAACCAGGGAAATGAACATGGTCCTCCAGTTTCAATTCACGAATAGCGGTGTCGATTCCGCTGTCAAAGTGGTGTGCCCTACGATTCCCAACGATTACCAGATGAATATCAGGGATGCGCCGCCTCAGCTGTGCGAAAGCGCGAATAAGAAAAGGAATGTTTTTTCGGGGCTGGAGCGTCCCTACTGACAAGAGATAGCGCTCTGGCAAATGATACTTTTCCCGTACCGAGAGAGGATCGCCCTTTGCAAGGGTAAGGAAATTACTACCAAGAGCATTAGCAATGACATGTATTTTTTCTGGAGCAGTCCCATAGTAAGCGCTTATCTCCTGTTTCGTGAAAAGCGATGGCGTCACAATACCATCGGCTCGAGAGACCGCGTGCGGAATAAAAAGAGAAAGAAAGAGTCGATCCGTAAGTCCAATGAGGTTTTGATACGCCCGAAAAGAAACGTCATGAATATGAAGGACTACCCGGGTTTTCTTTGGCACAAAAAGAGGGAGAATATACTGAGTATGATAGATATCGACAGGATGATTCATAAGAAACCACGGCACACTCAAAAGATTCCACAGAAAACGATTTTTACCGAAGAGAGAAACAAACTGCACATTTTTTTTTCCAATACACTCTAGTCTCCCCTGGATAAGGGCGAGCTTTTGTGGATCACGCTCATCGGTCACGAGGAGATAGTGATTTTGTTCTCTGTCGAGAGCAAGAACCTCTTTCGTTAGATGGAAGAAAACTACCTCATCACCGGTCCGTTTCTTTCCAAGGAGACGGATATCAATAGCGATTCTTTTGTTCATAATATTTTCTTAGACCAGAAACCCGCCCCTCGTTCAAGTGCCAGTGTTGAAAGCGATAGAAAAAAGAAAAAGAATCCGAGAAGTATCCCCGAATTGAAGAGATTGAAAATAGTGACACTCACAATGGTAGTAAACAAAAAGAGCGCAAAGAGACGCTCCTCGCATTCTTCTGTATCACAGTACCATGCAATGGACCGTATTACGACCAAAAACCATAGAAGAACGAAGGAGAGGAAACCGATGACGCCGCTCCCGAGCCACACCTCTAGAAACATATTACTCGCATTGAGCCCGGCTCCCCGCTCGTCAGCACCTAAGAAGAAAGAAGCGTTGCCCCAGCCGATACCAAGGAGCGAGTGCTTCTTCAGTATTTCCCCTACCACGCCATAAATATGCCTCCGGACGGAAACATTCGGGTCAGGACGATATACTTCATGAATAGAATTTCCTGCCACTACTTCAGCGGACACTTCCTCCAAAAGAATGTGTCGACAACCATTGATCGTGAGTTCGCTTTCGTCAGTTATTTTTTGGGGCAAGGCAGTGTCAGTGCTGACGCATGAGACCGTAATTTTCTGCAAACCACTCACCGTGCTCACTCCGCGATTCAACAACTGAAACGATGTTAACGGGATACTCATCACAAAAAGGACGGCACATGCAGAAGCGACAGTAAAAGACAGGGTAAAGAGGGCACTTTTATTAAACGAGTGACGAGTAACCATTCTTCCATGCTCGAAGAGAAGTGCGAGTATGAAGACGCCCGTCATCATCACTGCTCCGAGCCAAGCGCTCCGTGCTACAGAAAGGAGAAGCACGATGTATGAAATAACGATACCGATCATCACAAATACTATACCCACTCCCCACTTTGTTTTTTCAGAAGGCACATTATTATCTCTTCGTGATGAGAGGAAGAGAGAAAGAAGTGTATACAAAAGAGCGAGTATCACGAGAATATAAAGTCCGAGCCAATCCGCCTCACTAAAAGTAGCGTTCGGACGACCAGCCATCACCTCAAAACTTTCCTGACCCTGTAGAAAATGAATATTCTGCCAGAGGGCATATCCGAAAACGATGACGCTCGGGAGAAGAAAAAAAGGAAGGGCCTGACGAGCATCGTAGACCGTACGAAAAAAGATCCGTCCCAAAAAATAAATAGCAACAAAAGAAGTAACTACCAGCGCCTGTTTCAGGGCAACACCTGGAAGTGGTGCCCCGGAAACCGCCATAAAAGAGCCGAGGATGAGGAGGAGAGGCAGAAGATCAAAGACCCGTAGTTCAAAAATACGGAATGGTAATCTTTTTGCTGCTAATCGTATCAGTACGGCGAAAAAAAGAATGAGCATTATCCACTGATACGGACGGAGCATCACATTCACCCCCAAAGAGGCAGGGAGAAGGTTAGTCAGTTCAAAAGGAAGCATGCTCACAAACAAAAGAAAGACCCACGAAGGGCGGTAGAGTGCAAAGAGGAAGAGTACCAATGAAAAAAAAGTGAACGTGGGGACATCGAGGGGTAGGACATGGTTATTCTGAAGAACAATGCAAGCCAGAGAAGCAACAAAAGCCCCTAAGAGGAGCAGGAGCTTCTGCATCCGTATCCGTGGGAAAAAGGAAAGAAGAGAAATCATAGGGTAGTTTATTCCAAAGAATGAATCACTGTTTCTACAAATCGCCCCCAATCAAAGCGGACACTTTCTTTGTAGGTCGCCTCATGAAGACGCTCTCTCAGGGCTCCGTCCTTGAGGAGGTGTTCCATGCCAGAAGCGATAGATGCCACACTCTCTGGATCAACAATATAGAGCGCCGCATCAGAAGCAACCTCAGAAAGAGAGGAATTATCAGAAACCAAAAGCGGTGTCCCTAAAGCGAGAGCTTCTGCGACTGGCAAACCGAATCCTTCGTAGAGCGATGGATAAATAAAGAAGAGCGCGTTTTTATACAAGGCGGGCAAATC
Source organism: Candidatus Moraniibacteriota bacterium (assembly GCA_043739895.1). Taxonomy (GTDB): domain Bacteria; phylum Patescibacteriota; class Minisyncoccia; order Moranbacterales; family UBA1568; genus UBA1568. Next base: position 1,467 of record JAYUDH010000027.1, on the reverse strand, counting down.
CCCTTCAGGGACAAAATCGAGAAGGTGTACGGATGATTCCAGGCCGTATTGTTTCACCAGTGTTCGTACTGGTGTCGCCAGCGGATTGCTCTCCGGAAAAATCTTTCCAGAAATGACAAGGAGCGGCAAAACAGCTCCCAATACATCTTCACTCTCTTTTTTCTTGAGAAGCGCGTAGGCGGCGATCAGTCGTTCGGTGTTCTTTCTTACTTCCAGTCCCCCACCATGATAGAGATAACCTGTCGTCAAATCATATCGCCTGAGAACGCGAGCACTCTCTTCATCAGAAACAACAGTCCGAAAAAGAGGGGCTACCCCTGGGTATGCCACGTCGATATCCTTTTCTGCAATACCAAACTCAATGAGGTCATCCTTCGTCGACTGCGAAACCGCTACCAAGGCATCACTTTTAAGAAGCGATCGCTCTACGGCCCGCCAGTACCACTGCTGCCGTTTCTTCCGCTGATACTCAGGGAAAAATCTCGGAATAATATCATGCACGACCTGTACGTGTCGCACCGCTTTTGATCGCGGGAAACAAGATGAAGACTGGTAGAGACTGAGGAAAACTGCGCAATCATCTTTACTCGCCTCCTCTACCAACATTTTTTCCCATAACCACTTACGAAACAAATCGTCTCGCTTCCACCACGGCAGGTACTGTCTAAAATGAAAATTCTCCGGATACCCCTCTCCCGAAAAAACGTTCTCTGTGTAAATGAAGAAATCATGCCGCTCCTGACCAGGGAAATTTTTAAGGGTCTCTAAAAAATACAAAGTCACCTGGCCAATACCTGTACCAGGTTTTCGTAAAAATGAGGCATTTATACCGATACGCATACTCTTATTATACCAGAAAAGGCCTCATTTGCCGATCATTTTTCTTATCTCGGCCGATCTTTTTTTCATACAACAAACAGTGTTCTTCTTCTCTTTTTCTTGTCAGAGAGGGAATTATTTCGTACAATAAAGCATATTATCCCTAAATTCAAGCTATGCCGATAGTAAAGAAACAGACCGTCGCCGTCGTAGGTCTCGGGTATGTGGGATTGCCACTTGCTGTCCGCGCCAGTGAACGAGGGTACCAGGTTATAGGTTTTGACACGAACACAGAAAAAATTGAACTCCTCAATCAAAAAAAGAGTCCTATTGAAGATGCTTTCTTAGAAGAAAATATTGCTCGCTTCCACTTCTTGGCGACCAACGATGCCAAAAAACTAGCTACCGCAGATATTATATTGATTTGTGTTCCAACGCCCGTTGATGAATCGTTCTACCCAGATCTCACGCCTGTTATCTCTGCCTCAGAAATGATTGCCAAATATGCCAAAAAGGGAGCGCTGGTTGTTTTGGAATCAACCGTCAATCCTGGTGTCAGCGAAGAAGTGGTGCGTCCTATTTTTGAAAAAGCCGGCTACACCATTGGCAAAGACCTTTACCTTGCTCACTGCCCAGAGCGTATTAATC
>JAYUDH010000026.1:0-16446 GCA_043739895.1 Candidatus Moraniibacteriota bacterium | reverse complement strand
CATAATCATAATCCAAAAATACCAATTCTCGAAAAACTGTCAATATAACTCTCCTACCAATCCCCTCGCTCTGGATGATCCTCGGTAAGGGCAGCTGTTTCTGGCTGACGAAAGACTTTACATATAAAGAAACGCCGCACCCGCTCCAGCTCCTCAATCTTGAACCAATACGAAAACAAGATGAATGCTCCTCCACCAATAACGAGCCCAGAGACAAGTTGAAGAAAGACCTCTAAGAAAGTATCCAGTTCATTGGTCGTAAGAGCAAAAAGAGATTTCGAAATTTGAGCAACCAGCCCGGCAAGGAGTGATGCCAAGAGTATCTTTCCGACTGGGAGGAGAATCACCGTATTATCCCAAAAAGAAAGTTCGCGACGTAAAAAGTAATAAAGGAGGGAAAAATTCAGTATCGAACTAATAGAAAAAGCGATGGCCAAACCCTGTATGGCATAGTGCGGGAGAAGAATAGGGATGAGCACAATATGAACACCCTCGCTCACTAATGCTACGTAGAGTGGTGTTTTCGTGTTCTGCAGAGCAAAGAAAGCACGAGCGAAAAGCGGGATGAGGCTCTGAGCAAACAGACTGATGGCGAGAAATTTGAGCACTTCAAAGGTAGTAATAGTATCTTGCCAGTCGAAGTGTCCCGACCCCAAAATAACACGAACGCATTGTGCTCGAAAAATAATCATGAAGATGCTTAATGGGACAACAAAAAAAAGAATACGCTTTGCTGTCTCAGCGAAAATAGAAAAAAAGTCTTTATCGTTTTTTTTCGCCGCAAACAAAGAAAGAGCAGGAAAAGCAGCCAGGGAAAATGCGATGCCAAAAAGCCCCAAAGGAACGCTCTGGATGTTATTAGCCAGAGTAAAGGAAGTAAGGCTCCCCGAGACAAGCGTGGAAGCAAAGACCGTCATAACCAAGAGACTCACCTGGTTAACAGCCATCCCAAGGGAACGTGGGATCATAAGCTTCAACACGCGCCTCACTTGAACATCCTTCCAGGCCGAAAAAAATGCCCCTTGATACCGAAAACCCGCTCGACGAAGCGTTGGATATTGAACCATCATGTGAAAAAATGATCCCACAACAACTCCCCAGGCCAACCCCATAGGTCCAATGGGTGTTGTCAGAAAGAGCGCCCCAAAAATAATTCCAACATTATAAAAAACAGGCGCAAAAGAATACGCAGCAAATTGCTTAAAAGAGACTAATACACCACCAAAGACAGCGCTCACGGATAAGAAAATAGGACTGAGGAGCATAATCCGAGTCAACTGGGTTGTCAGGAGCTGTTTCTCAGGACTAAAACCAGGAGCCAGAAAAGCAGTGAGTCCCGGAGCAAAGATAATACCTAAGATCGAGAAACAGGTGAGAGAAAGAAGCGTGGTATGGAGCACTCCAGAAGTGAGCTTCCAAGCCTCCTCCTTTTTCTCATGACTCATGAGTTCAGTAAACACTGGTACAAAGGCGGCGCTCAGAGCCCCCAAAACCAGAAAACCATAGATAAGATCTGGGAGACGAAAAGCAGTGTAGTAGGCATCAAGAACATCCCCAGCACCGAAGTGTGATGCCAAGACACGATCACGAACCAGCCCTAAAAAACGACTGGCAATTCCCGCAAAGGCAATGAGAAGAGCGGCACTCCCAACACTCGCGCTCGGTGCACTGCTCCAGACGAAAAATTGAAGAAGAATTTTTTTTAGCATATGTTCATTTCAAACCTCATTTTTGACCAACAACTACCCCCTGAAATACATCTGTTGTCAGGTCGGTTTCTCGACGAAGTTCCCGTCCATACGGTACCAGATTCGGTTCAGTCTGCCAAATAAGCTTGCCCTGCTCTGGAAGCACTATCGATAGTAAAAGTTTACTCCCGAGTGATCCCGATTGCTTCTGAAAAAGACAGGCATACGAATCCACACCACTCGTCTCTAGTTTCCGCATATCGATTCGAAATGGCAGTCGATACTGATACTCCACCGTCACAGACTCCTGTGGACTGACATACACCCAGGCCCCGAAAACAGTTTTTCCTGCATCTTCTGAAATACGAACGCCACTCTTCTTATCAACACGAGTAGATGACTCTTCGCGCTCCAGATCAGCATCCTGCTTAAAACCAAGACGCTCATAATCAAGAGGAGCTTCAGGAAATTCCCAGGTTGTTCCTTTCGTAGCAAGAAGCTCCGACCCCTTTGGTACATATACCCGGAGATAATCAGCATTGACCTTGTTCCACCAATCATATGGCGTGTGACCACCCCGATGTGACCGCGTGATGATCACGGTATCAATAATAGAGCCATCTCCTTGAATATCAGCCTTATGGCGAATACTTTCGTCGATCACTCCATCCGTCTTATAGCCATTGATATTAGTATGAATAACAGAGAGGTAATCCTTCGCGGTATCAAGAACACGGCCAGACCATCCTGCCTCATTGATAATCGCTTCCGTTTCAGGATGACGGGCATACAAAAGAATATGTTTTTCATTGAGGCCCGTGACGAGTGCTTCCGCTATCTGGCGAGAGGCAGAGCGATCTTGTAGGGAAAAAACCTTTTCAAACAGCACTCGCGAGAGATCCGCTAACACCCTCTTTGGTTCATTAAAATCTTTATCAAATTTCACCTCTACCTGTTCTTGAACCACCGGGATAAAGTTATCCGCGTCAACGGTTAATCCATACTGAGGGAGCGTAATCGGCCCCGTCACAGTGAGCAGTTTTTGCATCACCGTTGGAGTCAGCGTTATGACACCATCGACAGTCGGCCCACCTGTTTTCTCATAGAAAAAAATTGCCTTTTCTGCTGACGTAGGGAAATCAGGGAACCAGTTACTATCATGAAGGCTCCAGCCGGCACTAATTTTCTGAATAGGTTTTGGCGGAACAATATTCTCCTTTAATTGACCATCGGGATTAAATATACCATCAACAAAAAAACGACGAATAATACCCTGAGAAATATCAATAATCGCATAGCTTCCAATAAATCCTCCCGTTGCCCTCATTTCCTGATTATTCTGAAGAAGGAAGAGGTAAGTACGGGGACCATTTCCTCCGAGTAACTCTTCCAGAAGCATGCCGTTTTTTTCAAAACCTGAAAAGATCTGGAGAAGTGTTGGGAGACTCGTCCGTACCGAAAGGAATTGGGCGCGCTTCTCTTCTGGAAGTTCTTCTATAGATACGTGCGTTAACTCCTCCTCTGCTCGTTCGAGAGCGGTATGTGTTTCTTTGAGCGGTGTATTTGCCTGATGGAGAAAATCAATGAGTGATATTTTTTCTCCCTGAGCATACGCGCCCTGCGAGACAGAAGCGTTTCGGACAAGCTCTGCCACCGGTTTCCCCGCTAAAGCAAAATACTTCCCCGCAACGAGCGCGTGCTTCCCAGAAGATAAGCGTGAGAATCCAGGAAGAAAACGCAAAGTATCAATTACCCGATCACTTCCTGGAGGAAATTTTTTATTTGCTTCATCGAATAACTGGTACGCGAGTGAAAAATGATCCGCAGAAGAGGTATATTGTTTTTCTTTGAGACTCGCTACAGCCAGTTTCAGTTCGGAAAAACCGCGATCACCCGAAGAAAGAACCTGTTCTTTTACAGCCGCGCCCCTCCATACGGCGAAGCCCGCAAGTAGTACGAGAAGAAACATTATACCAACACCAAAAAACCATCCTCTTTTTCGTGATGATTGGTGTCGAGGAGGTGCTACGGGAGAAAAATATGGACCCTGCATCTCCTCTTGAAAATCCCTGGGAGATGGGGTGGCACTCACCGTAGAGATATCTTCCTCTTTTCCGTACTCTTCTTTATTTTGAGCGGGCTGAACAGGCACCCTCCCGACTGGGCGCTTCATATCTGAAAGCGATGGTGGTTTGCCCCACTTTGAAGAAGAAAGTGTCATGAAAAGAAAGATTGATTAGTCTTATTTGACTGAAGATACATAGAGAGCGTGTGTGGCGATGGCCATATCTCGAAAACAATACCTTGCTACCTGATGATACCCGTGAGTACGGAGCGTATTGCGCCTCACCTCATTATATTCCACTTCTCGAAGGGATCGTATGAGACTCTTTTCATCAGTAGGATCAAAGTAACACGCAGCATCACCCAAAATCTCTGGGAGTGACCCACGATCAGAGGAAATGACTGGTGTACCCCTCGCCATAGCTTCAAGAGGAGGAAGTCCAAACCCCTCGTACAGAGACGGAAACAGATAGGCGCGAGCATATCGATAGAGCAAGGAAAGCTCCTGATCAGTAAGAAATCCCGAAAAAATAATATTCCGGAGCTGTGCTTTTTCCACCTGTTCTTTCAGACGCACATAAAAATAGTCTTCCTTCCCCACCATGACAAAAGCGTATTCGGGAAATTCTCTGGCGGCAGCGAAGAGTATCGGAAGATTTTTATGTGGATAAGCATTTCCTACGTACAGAAAATACGGTTGTATTATATCACGAGACGGCAGCGCATCTTCCCGTGTCTTCTCTTTGATCGTGAGCCGTAGCTTTGCAAAAAGAGCCTCTCTTTGATTTTCGGTCGCATACTGACAGAAAAGATCTGCCGCCTCATAAGTCACCGTGATTTTTCCTCGAGCTGCCGGGTAATGCTCCATAATATCTTGCTCCGTGAAATGCGAAACAGTGATGATATGATATGCCCTCCTGACAGCCGAGGCGATAACCATGCGGTAGGCAAGAAACTTGATCCAATACAAAAATGCGAAGCGAGTCGTATTGCGGATCGTCGGGTAATGGACCAAAATGAGATCATGAATGGTCACAATAAACCGCTTTCGATACAATAAGGGGACATTAAAATGAGGAAAGTGTACGATATCAAACGAACCTCGATAGAGTAAAATGGTGAAAAATATCTGTTCAGAAAAACCGTACCAATTATACTGAGCGATTTGTTTTTGAAAATGTGAATTTTTAGGCTGGTATTCAGAAAAATTTTCTTGACGTAAGAATACAATGTACTCATTGTCCTGGTCGATTTGTTCTAACTGTTCAAGAAGTTTTTCTGTATAGCGACCCAAGCCCTTACCCAGGGATCCGTAAAAACGAGCATCAATACCTATACGCATAACAACGCTCTTTATAACTTTCCCCCTACACCAATCCCCTCTTTCATGCAGTACAATAATAACGCCTCAGAAACGAGAATTTTAAAAACATCCTCATCTTCAATATGATTTTTCGTTTTAGAAAAAACAAGGAAGGCCGCTATATTCTTGGCTTGAGAAGGTGAACGGACAATAACCTGCTCAGCTTCTTCCCAAAAAAATTTCCCCGATGTCAAAAGTTTCTCAGGGTACATTGATACAGCGAGAGATGTGCCATTATTTTTTTGATAGACCTGCGCTATCACTTTTTTCCTGGTATCAATAAAGCACAGTGTTACCTGATCTGTCTTTGATAAGAGACTCACCGTCTGAAGAATGGAGTCGTAAATATTCTCCTTTTTCTGAGCAAAAACATTGGCTGTTGTTTTCGGTAACTGAAAAATAAGCTCCTGCACAATATCAAGCTTGCGATTCATTTCTCCAATATAGGAATAGGAATCAGAGAGATCTCTCGTGATCATGTTGGTCTGCTTCTGGAGATGAAGTTTCTCTCGAAAAACACGGAGGAGTGTTTTTTCTTTAGCAAGATAGAGAATGAAGCCAAATGTTCCAAAACAAAAAATGAGAAGGGATTCGATGTCTTGTTCGTGAAGAAAAAGCCAGCCACCGGATATGAGCTTCGGGGTAAGGATTATGAAGATAAAGATAACGAGGTAAATCCAGTACATAGCTTACTCAAAAATGAATACTCGCGTATACCTCATACCAAACCATTGGTCAGGCAAGCAACTTCCGCATATAGTCCTTCACCTGCTCCCCGATATCCTTGCGTTCAATCGCATAAGAGAGAATAGCCGTCATGTAATTGAGTGGATCCCCTGTCGTCATCCATTGGCCACCAGATACTGTCTTCGCATAAAACTTTCCACCATTCTCTATGTAGTTATGTATCGCATCAACAATCCAGAGCTCATTTCCTTTCCCTAGTGAGGTTTCTCGGAGAATATTAATCACCTCTTGATTCAGGATATAACGACCAAAACCAGCCAAGCGTGACGGAGCCTCATCTTGACTTGGCTTTTCTATAATATTTCGTACCTGCATGGTGATCGGATCAGCATCGACGATACCATACTTTGAAACCTCACTTTGTGGCACCTCCTGCACACCAAGCATCAGTTGCCCATGTTTGTTATATTCATCAACCATCTGCTTTGTAAACGATACTTCCGACTTCACCAAGTCATCACCAAAACAATAAATAAAGGGTTCGTCATCAACCAGGCTCGCTGCTGAGAGAACAGGAGTTCCATTACCGTAAGGACCTTTCTGGCGTATATGGACAAAGTTTGCCATTTCAGCGATACGATGCACCTGTTCATATCGATCCTCTTTACCATTCTTACGCAAATCATCCTCAAGAGCTGGCGAGTAATCAAAATGATCTTCCAGTGGTTTCTTGTCCCAACGAGTCACGAAAATAATATCTTCAATGCCTGCTTCGACAAGCTCTTCAACTACCAACTGAATAATTGGCTTATCGACAATGGGGAGCATCTCCTTCGGCATAGACTTGGTTGCAGGCAACAAACGGGTTCCACTTCCCGCAACGGCGATGACTGCTTTTCGAATTTTTTGTACTGAAATCTCGGACATAATAAGCTCTTTACTTCTTAAGTGAAACAATCTTCTTATACTCAATATTAAACTCTTCTATGGCTTCGTTAATCATAGGGTGCGAGTTGAGACCAAGTTTCTTTTCACGAGCAAAGACACTTGCTTCAAAAAGGGACTCGTGTGTACCCATATCAAACCAGGCCCCGTCGATCGCACGCACATCGAGTACTCCTTTTTCTAAGTAATATTTCTGCACATCAGTTATTTCCAATTCACCACGAGAGGAAGGGCTGAGTGTTTTCGCCACCGCCACAACTTCACTATCAAAAATATAGATACCAGGAATGGCAAAGGTGCTCTTCGGATGTTCAGGTTTTTCCTCTATCGACAATACCGTGTTATCAGCACTAAATTCCACTACTCCGAAGCGCTTTGGATCATTCACTTCCTTGGCAAAAATACGCCCACCTTTTTCAAAGGTTTGGATCGCTTCGGTAAAATCATTTTCAAAAATGTTATCCCCCAAAACCAGTGTCGAGGATTCTCCGTCAAGGAAATCTTCCGCCAAAACATACGCCTCCGCCAACCCGCGGGGTGATTTTTGAACGACGAAGGAAAGGTTCACTCCAAACTTACGAAACATTGATCCCAATAGATTGAGAAAGCTCCCTGAATGCTCAGGCGAAACAATAATAAGAATATCTTTAATTCCCGCCTTAATAAGGGTATTAAGGGGATAAAAAATCATCGGTCGATCGTAGACAGGCAACAACTGTTTCGAAGTGATGGCAGTCAACGGGAGGAGTCGTGTCCCCGTTCCACCCGCCAAAATAATTCCTTTCATAGGAGTATGTTACTTATAGAATGGGAATTGCTTACAGAGCTTTTTAACAGACTTGGCAATATCTTGCAAGATCTTTTCATTTCCTCCTGAACGAAGTGCCTCATCGATACAGCCAGCAACTATCTTTACCTCTTTCTCCTTCATACCGCGCGAGGTGAGTGCTGGCACACCAATACGGATCCCACTTGGATCCATTGGCCCACGAGGATCATCTGGAATAACATTCTTATTCACTGTGATGCCAATAGTATCGAGTAATGCTTCAGCCTCTTTGCCGGCAATGCCATATGAGGTTACCACATCAACAACAATCATATGGTTTTCCGTCCCACCAAACATGAGTGTCGAACCACGTTTCACCATCTCCTTTGCGAGCACCTGAGCATTCTTCAGGATCTGCTTCCCGTAGCGACGAAATTCTGGCGTAAGTGCTTCACCAAAAGCCACGGCCTTGGCAGCGATGACATTCATGTGCGGCCCGCCTTGAGTCCCCGGAAAGACTGCCTTATCAATGACCTGGGCATACTGTTCCCGGCACAAAATGAGACCTCCACGCGGACCGCGAAGTGACTTATGAGTTGTTGCTGTGAGAATATCAAAAAAGGGTACAGGACTTGGGAGTGCTCGAGCAGCGACCATGCCAGCGATATGAGCCATATCCATCATACTGATGGCACCCACTTTTTTGGCGATAGCCACAAATTGGGCGTAATCAATCTGACGCGTATACGAGGAAAAGCCAGCAAGCATCAACTTCGGCTTCTCTTTCTTAGCCAAAGCCTCCAATTTTTTGTAATCAATCGTTCCGTCTTTCTCTGTCTTGTAGCGAACAAAGTTATAGACCTTGGCAGGAAGGGTGACAGGATGTCCGTGAGTCAGGTGTCCTCCATGTGATAGATCCATACCCAATACCGTGTCCCCCGGTTGAAGGAGCGCAGCATACACAGCGAGATTCGCCTGAGCACCAGAATGCGGCTGGACATTAGCATGGGGAGCTCCAAAGAGTTTCTTCACTCGCTTGAGAGCAATCGTCTCGACAGCATCGGTAAACTCCTGCCCACCGTAGTAACGCCGGCCCGGATAGCCTTCGGAATATTTATTGGTGAACACTGTACTCAAAGTTTCAAGCACCGCTCGAGAAACATAATTTTCAGAGGCAATCATCTCGAGCCCCTCTTCTTGACGCTTTTCTTCACCAACCACTGTATCGTATACTTCCCGATCGCACTTCTTCAGTATGTCGTGTTTCAACATAAGTATGAACGTATTACTTCTTTATACTGCTAAAAATTCTTTAAGAGCGGCAGTGTAGTGTCGCATCTTGGGACGCTTGGTATTAAGGAGGACCGAACAACTGGGGCGCTTGGCCGCCCGAGGAAATGTATCCCCGGCCACCGGCACCACCTTGGTATCTTTTCCGGCCAAACGATAGAGGTCAAGCACTGCTTCATACCAGGTCGCCGCACCATCATTCACTAAATGATACGTATCGAAAGCGCTCTCTGAAAGAACGAGCTCCTTCGTTGCCAAAGCAAGATCGGGTGCGTAGGTGAAACAGCTCTTTTCATCATCTACTACTTGTACCTCAGATTTTTCGGCGCCTTGCTCGAGCATCACAGCAAAGAAACTCTTCTTCGCCTCAGGACCCTGTGCTACTTTGCCAAACAACTTCGAAAGGCGAATGAGATAATAATTTGTTGCCTTTTCTCGTACCACGCGTTCACCTGCATATTTACTCTCTCCATAGCGAGAAATCGGGTTTGGCAGAGCCTCTTCATTATACCCTATCTGCCCTGATCTGGCGCCACAACATCCCCCACCACAGCAACCAGTCTCTTTCTTGTTTTTCTCCAAAGCACCATCAAAAACGTAGTCTGTTGAGTAGTGCACCAAAAGAAATCCAAGGGTAGCGCTCAGTTCCGCGAGACATCCTGGTACGTCACGATTGAGAAGGAGCGCCTTTTTGAATTCCTCCTCATCTGTTTCACAGCGATCAACAGCATTATACGCAACAGCATTAATGAGGATGGCCGGCTTCAATACTTGAATTTTTTCTTTGAGGAGAGGAAAATTTGTTATATCAAGATCCTCTTTATCCCAAGCCGTCACCACAAAGTTCTCGTCCGACGAAAAAACTCGGACCAACTCTTGTCCGAGCATGCCGAGACTGCCTACTATCAAAACGGTCTTTTTTTCCATCCTTTTGGCTTACTCTCAATCATTACTCCCGTATGCCCCAATTGTACCAAAAAAATCACCTTCCGGGAAAGCAGAGACCTGAAAACAAAGATTTTCCCATCAGGATGGCCTTTTGACAGCAAAGAGGCTCCCACTCTGAAAGCCATGGGCGTACATACCAAAAGGAATGCCGTAGGCATAGCTCCAAACATCCACGTACAACACCGCACCACTTCTCAAGCGAACGACTAGATACTGATGTGGCGAGCAAAACCAAATATTCGTCCAGCGTGCCTCAATATCTGCCGAAGAAAATATTCCGCTCGCTATAAGGAGCGTCCTTAAGAGGTAATTCAATTGATGACAGTGGAGAAACCCCTGCTTTTTCCATAGCGTCTCCATATCTGTTACAAAGAAACGGTCCACGCGTAAAAAAGTGAGCAAGCGGTATCCTCGATACTTTTTTACCAGTACGTCATAGGCATAACGGACGACCGCTTCTTGATCATCAATCCTCCTCATTTCATCTATTAACCCTCTCATCTCCTGAGGAAGCTGCTCGTAGGTGACTATGATAGGCCGCTTGAGGAAGGGGTCAATTTTTCGAAAACGTGACGCACTCATAGAACACTTCCTTTGACACACCTCTTTCGATAGAGAGCAAAGAATATAAGAAGATTAATAAAAACGAGATATATCGGAAAGGCAATCTCTGAAAAGTCCCCCGTCTTCAAAACGAAAAAACTAGTCGCGTTCCCAAAAATAGCGGTAGCATATGCTTCGACCGATTCCGTTTCCGGAAAACGCCAGGATTTTACCACGGTCGGCAGAGCCGCTAAAGCGTCACTAATAATAGCAAAAGTAATAGCAACGGCAGGATCGTCCGTCACTCTCCACAACACCAGAGCAAGAATTGAAAAAATTCCACATACATAATCTGATTTTTCCAACTTCCAGTACGATTCTTTGTTAGCAAAAGAAGCAGCAAGAACAATAAGCGGCGCCACACCAGTAATAAGAACAGGCAGTGTCGCCAGACGTACTCCGTCACTAAAAGCTGCCGCAGAACCGATGAGTGGAGCGATACTCCATAAAAGCCACGTCACACGATTCGGTTTCGTCTTTCCTTGCAACGTCTCCTTAGTGTATGATAACACCCCTCCCAACATGACAATCATCCCAATAAAAACGAGGTACTGTCCCATAGGCATTATTTATCAAAGTCAAAATCCTGAACTGACCCCTCAACCATATCAACGTACTTAATACCCAATGGTTCGAATAAAAGCATTGGAATACGTCGTGTCGGTCCCAGTTCAATTCCCTGTCGCAACATACCATCATGCACCGGAAACACCACTTTTGGTTTGATGAGTTTGGTATACTCGATTGCTTCTTCGAGTTTCATCCAGGGTCCGGCGACAGGCAAGGCAAGTACTGCAATATTCTTATTTGGATTATGAAACGAATCGCCAGGGTAGAACAAGGTCTCATCAATAAAAAATCCCGTATTCTGCACTGCGGGCAAATCATGATGGATACAGGCATGCGCACTCCCACTACTTTCGATACTGACACCCTTCACTACTACCGTTTCTCCATCAGCGATGAGACTGTAAGCGATACCAGCTTCATCCAAAATTTTCCCTACCCCAACGTGAGAAAATACTTTGGCCTCCGGATTTTTACCAAGCACTGCCCGTAGACTTTCCACGTACAAATGATCCTGGTGCTCATGAGTGATAAGGATAGCGTCAATTTCTCCCACTTCCGGGCTGACATTGTAATTCCCCGGATCAGTCAGTATCCGTACTCCTTTCATCTCAATCAGCAGACAACAATGCCCGAATTTAGTGATTTCCATAAATCTCTAGAATTATAAAACAAGGGTCTCAAGCAATTCAGGAAAACAATCCGTTTTCATAGTTTCAAAAATAAAGTGCCCATGCCCAGTAAATATTCTCACTTCGACACCGTTTAGGGTGCTCTTAATCTTTTCTACACTCTCCAAAATTTCCTGATCATCATCTAAAGAAGAAAAGATTATCAACCCACTTGTTCTTTCTACAAGGTTCTTATCCGTTATAAAATCAAAAAACCCTGTTTGAAGTCTCTGTTCCAAATCTAACCACGGAGCGACTAACACTACTTTTCCAACCTTCACCTTGTTCTCGCTCAACCACCGGATAAGAAAGCCCGCTCCACAGCTATGGCCAATAAGCATGGTATCTCTATTAACCGAGTAGTGCTCAAAAATAGAGCACCATCTTTCATAGACCGGTGCGTATGGTTCCGGCATCTCAGGAGTCTCCGTAGCAATATCTCTCTTTATGAGTTCGCTTTTCAGCCACCCCAACCAATGCATCTGCGTCTGTCTGTTTCCACCTGGTGCGAAATATTCCTCCTTTAATGGCATCCCATGAAGAATGATGGCGTTTTTCATATCAAAGGAAATATTATCGTTTTTCGTACTGCTCCATGTAATACTTCTGATATTCGCCAGACTTCACGTTTTTCCACCAGGCTTCGTTCTGTTTAAACCACTCAACCGTTTGAGCCAGGCCTTCTTCGATGGTCACCGTTGGCTCCCAGGCGAGTTCGTTTTTTATCTTCTCAAAATTAATAGCGTAGCGCCGATCGTGCCCAGCTCGATCCGTAACATATTCTATCGATGATTCATCTTTCCCGAGAAGCTCGAGGAGTTTTTTTACGATCCAGATATTCTCCCGTTCAGCCCCACCGCCAATACAGTAGGTCTCGCCGAGCTTCCCTCGATGAAGAATCAGATCAATGGCCCGACAATGATCTTCGACATACAGCCAATCACGCACCTGAAGCCCATCACCATAGACCGGTACGGTCTTCCTCTCCAGAAGATTGGTAATGGCGAGCGGGATCAATTTTTCGGGAAAGTGGTAGGGACCATAGTTATTGGAACAATTGGAAATGGTTATCGGAAGACCATAGGTATGAAAATACGCCCGCACCAGATGATCGGAAGCAGCTTTACTGGCACTGTAGGGACTCCGTGGATCATAGGGGGTCATCTCGTTGAAAGGAGCGTTCTCTTTCCCTAGGGAGCCGAAAACTTCATCGGTCGAGATGTGATGAAAACGCTTGTTGTGCTTGCGTGCCGCCTCAAGAAGAACGTACGTCCCATGAACATTTGTTTCCACAAATGCTTCTGGATTCATAATCGAGCGGTCAACATGCGTCTCAGCCGCGAAGTGTACCACCGCATCACACTCCGCTACGAGACCATCAACGAGCGTTACATCGGTGATGTTTCCCTTTACAAAACGATGATGCGTATTGCCCTCAATACCCTTCAGGTTCTCCATGTTGCCAGCATAGGTCAGCGCATCGAGTGTCACGATATCGTAGTCAGAATACGTTTGTAGCATATACTGAACAAAATTACTCCCTATGAAACCAGCGCCTCCCGTCACTAATATTTTCATACTATTATCTTTTAAAAACAAATTCCTGCGCGATAGCTTCCAATAGCGGAAGCCCTCGATCTTTTTCGGAAACAATGGGCACGACACCTCCCCATTCAATCCCTAAGGCCTCGTCATTCCAAAGAATACCTCGTTCATACTCCTTAGAGTATACGCCGGTACATTTATAGAAAAAGAAGGTGTCTTCTTCCAGGACCACAAAGCCATGGGCAAACCCTCTCGGGATCCAGAGTTGTTTATGATTCTCTCCCGAAAGCTCCACTGCCACATGCTGACCAAAAGTTGGTGAGCCGAAGCGAATATCTACCGCAACATCAAGCACGCGGCCACGCAGTACCGAGACCAGTTTCCCTTGTCCGAAAGGCGGCGCCTGATAGTGAAGTCCTCGCACAGTGCCTTTACGAGAAATGGAGAAGTTATCCTGCACAAAGTGCTCGCTTGTCGGAAGTCCAAGTATTTCTTGATAGCGCTCCTCTTGAAACAATTCCGAAAAAGATCCTCGTTCATCAGCGTATACATCTGGCTCGATAACCAGGACACCATCAATAGCCGTCTTTTCAATTTTCATACTATAAATACATAATTACCTGATAAGCACCTTCAGGCTCTAGGTGAATTTTTTTACTTGCTTCATTGTCTGAAGAAGTCTCTCGGTTTGAAAAAAGAGCTGTGCCCCGCCGTCGATTGGGGGCGATTTTTTTCAGTAACCGAGAGAACTAATGAGTGCGAAGCAAGAAAAAAAATTGCTCCTATGAGCCTGAAGCAATAAGGCAGTACATTTATTCAAGATAAAAAAGTACGTTTCAACTTCATTCTAAAATATCCCCCAAAGAATAGCAAAAGCCGCCCAGGAAAGGGCGGCCAAACTTCTTTGCAAGAACACCTTAGAGGCGGATATCATTCATGACATCATCAAGCGTCTTTTTCTCTTCTACAGGGCGCTCAACTGGACGTTCCACCGATGGCATATCGTGTGATTCACGAGGCTCACGAGGAGGACGTTCCGAACCTTCTGGTTCATTGATTTTCAAATTCACACGGGCATTGTTCCGGGCACCAATGACACGCAGTAATGTGCGGAGTGCTTTCGCAGTCATTCCTTCTCGGCCAATCACCATTCCCATATCCTTTGGATTCACATCCAACGTTATGAGCACTCCCATTTCGTCAATCTTTCTCTCCACCTTCACATCGTCCGGATTATCGACGAGCATCTTCACAGCATACTCGATGAAATCTCGGTCTTTCATTGCGCTGTCAGTCATAAGACTTGAAACATCACGGATTAAAACTGATGAAAGAAGGAGTGTCTACTCTCACTACTTCCTCCACTCACATCATACCTTTTTTTTCCTTAGCGCGCAACAATATCTCGCAGCACTTCCCTCCGAGATTTTTGAAAAAAATACCCAACAATACAAAAGGTTATCGCTGGAGAAATCCACTCAGGAACATGAGCAAAGCCACGTGCAATCATAATGAGACCCAGAAAAAAGACCGAATAGAGAGCTCCGTTTTTTAAATAGACATACTTCTTTACTCGTTCGATATTGGCAAGTGTCAGCTCTCGAACAATGATGGCGCCAATACCATTCCCGAGGAGAATGAGTGGCACTGAAAGAGTAAAGGCAAAAGCCCCGAGCACTCCATCGATGGAAAAACTCATATCAATAATTTCGAGATAGAGAATTTTGCTCAGATCAGACATTTTCCCTCCAATCAGCTTTTGCTCCGCGATTTCGGCCTGTTGCCTGAAACCATGGGTGATAAAAAAGGCTGTTGAACCCACAATAGCGCCAAAAGCAAGTAGAGGATCTTGTTTGAGGGCAAACCATACAACAGTCATCAGCACAATCGATACCACGGCGTAAAACCACGCTCCTTGTTCCATAAAAAAACACTCTGCTCGTAAGCCAAAATGTTTGTTCTCAAGAAAGAGCCAATGAAGAAACAAGAATAAAAGGAAAATTCCCCCACCCATAAGAAGTACCGGTGCCGAGGAGCGGAGTGCCTCCGTCACGAGTGGGTCACTCGAAAACGTCGCCGTAAATGATCCTAAGAATCCTAAGCCAGGCACCGTTACAAAAACAATCAACCATGGGAGAATACCTCGGACAACAAAAACGGCAAAAAAAATCCCCCAGGTCATAAAAAAGCGACGCGCCTTTTTCCCCATCGTTGTCAGTACCTCGGCATTAATGACAGCGTTATCAATACTCGATACCGTTTCAAATAGCACGAGACCTAACACTACTATCAGTCCTGAAAAAAAATCCATAGCAAGGAGTAGGGAACAATCTCTTGTCCCTGGTAGTATAAGTTATAGTTGCTCTGTCCACTCAGATGGTGACGTAAACTGTTTTTTTCGCCAGTCCAATGTTTGCCGACAGAGGAGTGATGATGCGATACGAGGATCAACGAGTAACTGTTCAACAATTTTTTCCATGCGCATACCCTGAGACCCCTTAATAAGGATGAGGTCATCAGAACGAATAATCCCCTGCAGGGCCTCGAGCGCCGATATCGGATCAGGGAGCCACAGAAGCTGCTTCCGAGAGAAACCCTGTTCCAATAAACGTTCATGAAGGGCTCGCATATGATTCCCCACCGTCACAACGACATGCACGCCAGCATCACCGAGAAGAGTCGAAAGACTCGCGTGTGCGTCCTTACTCTCCGCACCGAGCTCTAGCATATCCCCCAGTACCACAATTTTTCTCGGTGCTATCAGTTCGTGAATGACCTCGATAGCAGCACGAGTTGAAGTAGGCGAAGCATTATATGTATCATCAAGAAGAAAAGTATTATCTCTTCCAAAAAGAAGTCGTAATCGCCCCGGAAGCGGCTCAAAATTTTCTAAAGTATTCATAATATCCACGGCATTGATCTTGAGTGCAACACCGACGGCCAGAGCTGCCAGAGCCGCTGGTATATGGTGCTTGGCAACGATTTTCGGCAGACGAAGTGGAACCGTTTTTCCGTCAAAATTCACCTTAAAACTTAAGCCCTCGGCTCGGCGCGCCTCACGGTTCAGTACAAAATTATCGGCATGTACATCTGCTTCATCACTAAAGCCATAGGTAATCACCTTGGCTCCTGTACGCTCCTTCATTTTGAGCGTGCGCTTATCATCAGCATTCAAAATAGCAAATCCGTCCTCCGGTAGGGCGGCAATAAGATTTCCCTTCTCGCGAGCAATATTCGTGAGTGATCCAAAATACGCTATATGACTCGATGAAACTTGGGTAGCGATACCAATCTTCACCGGTATAA
>JAYUDH010000025.1:0-2184 GCA_043739895.1 Candidatus Moraniibacteriota bacterium | reverse complement strand
AAAAAGGAATCGAGAAGTTCTTCCTCCTCCTTACCCCGAAGCACTATCATGCTCAGGCTCTGTCGATTGCCACGCGCATGCAGGGCAAGGTCAGTCAGTGGCTCTTCGGGCAAATGCTCCTCATGGTCATTGCCTTCGGAATCTACTATGTCGGGCTGACCATTATTGGTGTACCGTACGCTTTGGCAATTGCTTTTTTTGGCGGACTGATGGAAATATTGCCCTATGTTGGGCCGGTGCTGGCCGCCATTCCCGCCATTATTATCGGTCTTCTTTCTTCACCAATTCTCGGTGCTTCGGCTCTCGCTTTTTATATTATTGCTCACCAGGTGGAGGCGCATATCATCGCTCCTCAAGTGATGAAACACTCAGCAGGACTCAATCCTGTCGCTCTCATCATCGCCATCTTAGTCGGTCTCGAACTCGGCGGCGCTATCGGTATTATTCTCTCGGTACCGATTACGATGATCCTCTCAGTGTTTGTGGAAGACCTCCTCGAGAAGAAGAGTACTCAAGAATAAAACCCTCTATGATAGAAACACCTGGCATTCTCTATATCGTCGCCACTCCGATTGGCAACCTCGGTGATATAACTTTGCGCGCCCTGGAAACCCTCAAAGCGGTAGACGTCGTACTGTCCGAAGATACTCGGGTGACCGGTAACCTCCTTCGTCATTTTGAGATTAAGAAGCCACTCATTTCGTTTCATGAGCATACCGAAACAGAGAAGGCAGAAAAACTGATCGAACGCTTACGCAAAGGAGAATCTATGGCGCTTGTCACGGATGCTGGTACACCGGGTATTTCTGATCCAGGGAATGTCTTAGTAGCATTGGCCGCTCGGGCCTCCGTACGCGTGGTGCCTATCCCTGGGGTAAGCGCCATTGGTGCCATCGTGAGTGTGGCAGGGATCGACATGCGGGAGTTTCTGTTCCTCGGTTTTCCGCCACACAAGAAAGGGCGACAGACGTTCTTTCAGTCTGTAGCGGACAGCAGTGTGCCGGTGATCTATTATGAATCACCACACCGGGTGATCAAGAATTTGGAACTGCTCTTTCAACTGGCACCACAAAAATACCTCGTTTTGGGACGAGAGTTGACCAAGATATTCGAAGAAGTGGTGCGGGGAACAGTGGAAGAGGTAAAAAAATATTTGGAAAGTAAGGCAGGAAAAATGAAGGGGGAGTTTACGATAGTGGCGTATACGAGTAAAGAGCGTTAAAATGTTTTCGAGCCCGACACGCAGTACGTATCGGGCTCGGGGGTGCTCAGGGTGAGAGCAAGACTTTGCTCAGCCAGTTGGCCAGATCGGCGTTGGCGAACAGACAGCTGCCGCCAATTTGGCAGTCAAGCGACGCCGCGGCATATCCGGAGAACAGGACCAAGGGAAGGATCACCAGGAGGGTGAAGGCCCAGAGCCAGCGCTCGGCACGGGGTGACCATTCGCTGGTAAGCCAAACGATGGCGTTCTGACAGAACCTTCTCCACTGTATCGACAGCTCGAGAGGGACGAAGAGGCCGAGGGCCTCGATGGGGGGTAATTTCCGATCAATGCTATCCACGTTCGACTCCTTGTGTTACGTTGTCGTCAGGGAACAAACAGTACAGAGGCACTGTTAGATACATTATACATTATAATCAATATTTTGTCAATAATACAGGGAATAAAGTATGAATAATAAGCCATTTTTTATCACAGCGTCGATTCCTTATGTTAATGCTGTCCCTCATGTTGGGCATGCGGTGGAACTTATAGAGACCGATGTGATTGCCAGGTATCATCACTTGTCCGGAGAAGAGACATATTTTCTTACAGGGTCAGACGAAAATGCTATCAAGAATGTTCATTCGGCTGAGAAAGCTGGGAGACCGGTGGCTGAGTTTGTGGCGGAAAATGCTGAAGCCTTTAAGGCTTTGGCTGGGTCGCTTCATCTCTCCCTCGATCAGTTTATTCGCACGACCGAGGAGCGTCATTTTGCTGGAGCGACGAAGTTTTGGAAAGCTCTCGATAGAAAAGATTTGGAACTCAAAACATACCACGGTCTCTACTGTGTGGGATGCGAAGAGTTTAAATCAGAAAAAGAGTTGATCGATGGTAAATGTCCTGATCATCAAAAAGAGCCGGAACAGATAGAGGAGAAAAATTGGTTTTTCAAGTTGTCGAATTATCAAGAAAAACTACAG
>JAYUDH010000024.1:0-5707 GCA_043739895.1 Candidatus Moraniibacteriota bacterium | reverse complement strand
TTTGAGGGATATAGGCTTTTCTTGTGCGAGGGCTTCTACGGGGATACTTCTCGCCTGTACTCTTTTTGGTAAAAAATGTTTCAGCGTTTTCCCAAGTGGCGTGAAGTACATAGTGCTGACCTCCTTTGCCAAGAGACACTGCCTCTCCGTTAAGAATCCCTCCTCTATGACGTGTGAAATATCTTTCATCCATGTCGGTTTGTTCCCAGGGAGCACTTGGCAGTCCATGACGATCCCTTCGATCGTTTGTTTCCCGAAAGAAATAGAAACGAGTGATCCTTTGGCGATGGTAGTGGTGCTGGCATAGGTAAAATAGGGTGAGCGACTGAGCGGAAGAATGATCAGCGGTGCGACTTCTAGACGGTAGAGAGGTGATTTTTCCATATAGCCTCATTCTAGCAAGAAATTGCTTTTTTGGCTTTTTTCCGCTACGCTTACTGGCATGAATAAGACCAGAAGACTTTTTGTCGGTGTTCCGCTTTCTTCACAGCTACGAAAGCGTCTGACACAAGAAGTGGAGCGCCTGCCAAAGGAGGCGGTGCTTTTGACACGGGAAGAAAACCTTCATGTGACAGTTTTTTTCCTAGGATTTGTCCACGAGGAGCAGGTAGCTGAGGTGTGCGCTCGGGTAGGGGAGGCCTGCGAAGATCTCTCTTCTTTTGAACTTGAATTTCAGGGTATGCGTCTGGTAGAAAGCGAAGAAAACCCTAAAATGCTCTGGTTAGTAGGGGAAGCCAACGAAGGACTGAAGGCGGTGCGTGAAGCAGTCGAGAAAGCCTTTTCTTCTTTCGTGGTGGAAAAAAAATCCTATAGTCCTCATATTACCCTCGCCAAGATAAAAAAACCGAAATGGCTTGACCTGCTAGAAAAACCAGAAATCAGAGAACGGTGGCATCTGATAGAAATGGTGGACAGCATCTCTGTTTTTGAGAGTCTCTCGGTTGACGGTAAACGTCGTTACGAACCGATCGATACTTTTCCTCTTCTATAGTGTAAGAAAGTGTAGAAAAAAAGCAGTGCCACCGATGTGAAACTGCTTTATCTGAAGAGTGGGCGAAGAAGGATCCACAGTATGAACAGCACCAGGATCAGGATGAGTAGGTTGAGTATGGCTTTGACGTTGTCATCCTTCTCCAGGTCTTCGATCCAGGAGGTTTGGCTCATAATTTCAAGCCGCCTCCCCTTCGTTGAACGATTTTTCATCGACACCCCCTTGTGACTTGTGTGTAATAGACTATATGGCAAAACCTGTTTCCAGTCAATATAAGTTACGAGTTCTCGGCGTGCCGATCACCGACCTCTCTTATACGGCGGTTTTGGCCTGCATTAAGGTATTTTTTTCTGAAGCCCGGTTTCATCGTATTGCGACAGTGAATCCAGAATTTTTGGTATTGGCTGATAACAATGAGGTATTTAAAAAATCGCTCCAGGCTGCCGATATATGCGTAGCGGATGGTATAGGCGTAGTTTTAGCCGGATGGCTACGTGGAAAAAGAGTCACCCGCTTTCCTGGCGCCGACCTGCTCCACGAGATTCTCGCTCTCGCCGAACACGATGGTCATCCCGTGTTCCTCGCCATTAAAAAGGATGGTCTGTCATCGTACGAAGAAACCCGCTCCACTCTTTTGAAAAAATACCCACAGCTTTCTGTATCTGGTACCGATAGCGAGTTAGGTGGGATTGAAAATTGGTCCGCCAGCCAGCGGATGGAAATGGGAAATTCTACTATAGTATTCTGTAACTACGGAGCACCTGAGCAAGAACTCTTCCTCGAAAGTTTCCGTAAAAATCCGGGTGCCATCCGCCTTGTCATGGGGGTTGGCGGAAGCTTCGATTATATAACCGGAAAACTGAGACGAGCACCCAAGCTCCTTCGTAATCTTGGTCTCGAATGGTTGTGGCGATTTTCTCTGCAGCCTTCACGTTTCAAGCGTATTTGCACTGCTGTCATTATTTTTCCCTGCTTGGTATTCTTTTCTTGGCAAAAAAACAAGAAAAGGCTATAATGAAGCCACGTTTTATTTCTAGAACCGTGTTCGTTGGCTTGTAATAACTATCTTTTATGTCAGAAAAAGTTCGTGTCCGTTTTGCGCCTTCGCCTACGGGTCTCCAGCATATTGGGGGTCTGCGTACTGCTCTCTATAACTATCTTTTTGCTCAGAAAAACGAGGGGGTTTTCATTCTGCGTATTGAAGACACAGACCAGAAACGCTTCGTGGAAGGTTCGGTAGAAAATACTATTGCTTTCCTTGAGAATTTTGGCATTGCACCCCAAGAAGGACCAAAGTTTCAAAAAGATTTTGCAAACGATCTTCCTTCCAAAAAATATCCCGGTATTGTTCATCACGGGAACTTTGCCCCGTATATTCAGTCCGAAGGACTGGCCAGTTATAAAGAAGCGGCGGAGCGACTAGTACAGGAAAACAAAGCGTACTATTGTTTCTGTACCGCCGAAAGATTAGAGTATCTTCGAGATGAACAGGCTAAGAAAAAACTTGCTCCTCAGTATGATCGTCACTGCGCATTACTTCCACAAGAAGAAGTAAAGCAGCGTATAGCGAAAGGAGAAACAGCAGTAGTACGATTCCGCATTCCACGACATCAGGGTAGTATAGTGGCAAAAGATTTAATTCACGGCACGCTAGTTTTTCAGGCGGTTACACTGGATGATTTTATTATTCTCAAATCTGATGGCTATCCCACCTACCATTTGGCACATATCGTTGATGATCATCGCATGGAAATAAGCCATGTACTCCGGGCCGTAGAGTGGCTGCCTAGTCTTCCTAAGCACATTTTGCTCTACGAAGCGCTTGGATGGACATTGCCGTTCATCGGTCATTTGCCTACTATTCTCGGTAGTGATGGCAAGAAGAAACTTTCCAAGCGTGATGGTGATGTCTCTGTCGAATATTTTGAAAAGGTTGGTTATCTACGTGAGGCGCTGATAAATTTTGTGGCACTGCTTGGTTGGAACCCCGGGAAGGGGAGTACGAAGGAGATCTTCTCGCTTGAAGAATTAGTAGCGGCCTTTGATTTCGCTCAGATTCATAAGGCCGGGGCAGTTTTTGATGTGAAAAAGCTCGATTGGATGAATGGTGAATATATAAAGCGTTTCTCGGTGGATGAACTATATGCGCGAGTCAGTGCCTTCGGTCTACTGGATCAAGATTTTTTTCAGGCGTTACCAGTCGAAAAAAAGAGCGAGGCTTTTCTAAAAAGGGTACTCGCTGTTGAGCATGATCGTCTGGCACGATTGACTGATGTTGGTATTCACAATCCGTTTTTCTTTTCGGACGAACTTTTGTATGAGTCTACGCTCCTTCATTGGAAACAAAACGACGCTGCCATGACCTTGATCTCTCTCGAGCAGGCAGAAAAGTTACTGCAGGGGCTGACTGATGAGGCCTGGGGGGATTTGAAAATACTGGAAGAAAAACTTTTGACTGCGGCAGGGGAGAAGAAGGGGGATTTTCTCTGGCCATTACGTGCTGCCTTAACTGGCGCAGAACGTTCTCCTTCGCCACCGCAGGTGGCATGGGTGTTAGGGAAAAAAGAGTCCCTCGCTCGAATAAAAAAAGCTCTTGAGAAGCTTTCATAGAAACGGTAGTAAGTCATGGCTCGTGCTATAATAAAAGTTAGCATGCACAAAAAAACCGAAAAAAAGTATCAGCATATTTTTCTGCTCGCGACACTGATCGTGGGGAGTGTTATAGTTTCTCCTGTGTCACAAGCGACAGATGCAAGTGTCACGGATCTAGAAAAAGCCAATCAAGACAAGGTAGATAGTTTACAGGACTCTCTCGATGCGATCGACGCCAAGATCAAAGCGTATAAGCAGATTGTTGATCTCAAACAGCGGCAGGGTGCAACGCTCGGAGATCAGATCGAGGGCGTACAGGCGCAGGCCGATGCGTTACAGCTGGAAATCAAAAAAACAACAAACAAAATATATGATCTCGAATTGCAGATCAAAAATCTTTCTTTGCGCGTGTCGGAAAAGAGTGTTCTTATCGATCGTCAGAAAAAAATACTTTCTGAATTGATGCGCGTGTACTATACGGATTATTCGAGCGATAGCTTGCCGGTATTTCTCACCTCTACCGAAAGCCTCCTCTATTTTAAAACAGAGAGCTGGACAGCAAACGTGAGTGACAAGGTGAGTGAACTTCTGGATTCAGTGAAGACGCTTCGTGATAGCTTGACTCAGGAGCAGGCACAAGTAAGCGAGAAGAAGAAAGAGGTGGACGCGCTCTATCTTGATTTAGCCGATCGCAATGCGACGCTCGAGGCAACAAAAAAGAGCAAAGCAGCGCTCTTAGCAAAAACACAGGCAGAGGAAAGTAAGTATTCTAACCTCGTTGATGATCTTCAAAAACAGCGTGATGATATCGAAAATGAAATTCAGGATTTGGAATCGGGACGCTCCACAGCAGGACTGCCGAGTTATTCCCATGGACTCCTCGCCTATCCAGTGAAAAAAGTAACCATCACCCAGGGTTTTGGGAAAACAAGTTTTTCGAAAAAAGCTTACGCCTCAGGGAAACATAACGGTGTTGATTTTGGCGGCTCCTACGGAACGACGATTTCTGCTGCCGCTTCGGGTAAAGTCATTGGTACGGGAAATCTTGGAAAATATGCCTATGGCCGCTGGATTGCCATCGATCATGGCAATGGTATCGTCACCCTCTATGGACACTTAAGCTCTGTCCTGGTCAGTACGGGTGATAAAGTAGATGCCGGAGAACAGATTGGAAAAATGGGGAGCACCGGGTATTCCACAGGGACACACGTTCACTTCACGGTCTACTCTGCCAAGTCCTATGATGTCGTAGAATCAAGTACAGTGAAGGGACTGATGATCCCCGTTGGTGCTGCTGTTGATCCACGTGTCTATTTGCCATAATGTTTGAGTATGAAAAAAGTGGCTCCGTATAGTATTCGTACGCGCTTTGCTACAGACATTGTCGCGGAAGTATTTTTTCCTGAGAAACAAACAGGCAACGTGGCAATCTTGGCTATTGGCGCCCCATCAGGATCTCCAAAGAAAGAACGCCTGCAGTTTCTAGCGGCGCATGGTTATGTGGCTATCTTTCCTCGTTACCGGGGGACATGGGAGAGTGACGGATGGTTCCTCGAACAATCGCCAGCCAAGGATATCCGCGACGTGATACTGGAACTCGAGAAAAAGAAAAAAGTGGTAGATGTTCTAACAGGGGAGATCTTTCCCGTGCAAGTGAATGCCATCCACTTATTTGGTGGGTCATTCGGCGGGCCGGCAGCACTCCTCAATAGTGATCTTCCTATTGTAAAAAAAGTTATCGCCGTCTCCCCCGTCATTGATTGGAGCGCGCTAGGGGAGGATGAACCTTTTGATGAGTTTGTTCGATATTCATGTTTAGGTTATGGCGGTACCTATCGAACGAAACAAAAATCTGATTGGCAGAAATTAGTGCGAACGAATTTTTATAACCCCATCGATCACATAAATAAAATTGATGGTAAAAAAGTATTTATTGTTCATGCTAAAGATGATCGGAATGTTCTCTGTGATCCCGTGGTCCCGTTCGCTCATAAAACGGGTTCATCATATTACATAAAGCCGACGGGTGGTCATGACTTACGATTGGATCAGTTGTTTCTTTGGAAAAAAATTGTAGCGTTTCTTAAAAAAAAGTAGACAACGTCTTTCCTACTAAAAAATGAC
>JAYUDH010000023.1:0-2201 GCA_043739895.1 Candidatus Moraniibacteriota bacterium | reverse complement strand
CTTTGCTTTCTGGAATTTCGCGCCCGGTCCTTTTTTCGATGTAGATGGTTCTTCCTGAAGAGGGACGAAGAGAGAGTGGGGTGGCAGAAGATTTTGATTGGTAGGAAACAAAACCTGTTTCTGGGAATTGCTTTAATGCTTGATCCATGAAAGCGCGCCAGATGGGGGCGGCAACAAAAATACCATCGGCACCGGCATGCATCGGGCGGTTATCGTTATTGCCTGCCCAGACAGCCACGGCAATAGAGGGTGTGTAGCCGACTGTCCAGGCGTCACGGAAATTCTGGGTGGTGCCGGTTTTGCCGGCTACGGTTACACCCGGAGGAAAGGCAAGGGGGCTTTTTGGTCCAAAGATCGGAGTGCGGGCCGCATTATCTGAGAGGATTGAGTTGATTTTTCGAGCCACTTCAATATCGAGGACACGTTTTTCTGATGATGGCTCATGAAAAGCGAGCTCCTTTCCATCGTGATTAATGATGCGGACAATACCGGTTGTTGTATGTGTCAGACCCTCTTGACCGAAGACCGAAAAAGCATTCGCCATATCAATCGGCCGTACTTCGGCTCCTCCGAGTACGAGAGATAATCCGTAGCGTTTCGGATCGGTGAGAGTGGTAATACCCATGGCAGTGGCGAGTTTGATGGTGTCAGGAATGCCGGCGAGGGCCAGGGTTTGGACGGCAGGGACATTGAGCGACATGGCGAGGGCTTGGCGCATGGTGAGGCGACCATGGAAAGTGCCATCGTAGTTACGGGGGATATAATCATGGCCAGAACCATCGGGACCAAAGTTGATGGGTGTGTCATAGATGGGTGTTTCTGGTTCAAAGCCTTTACTGAAAGCGGTGGCGTAGGCAAAGGGTTTAAAGGATGATCCTGGCTGGCGTTTCTCGAGAGTAACATTGACCTGCCCATCAATAGTTGGATCGAAATAATCTTTGGAACCGACCATAGCAAGAATGTTGCCATTCTTTGCATCAAGGGCGACGAGAGCGGCATTATTTGCTCCCCGAGCCACATTTTTTGTTGCTCCCTCGCGCACTACTTGTTCTGCTTTTACTTGCAGCTCGAGGTCAAGGGTAGTAGTGATATGGAGTCCCTTCGTACGAAGCTCTTCCTCAGAATACTTTTGTTTTAGTTCATCGAGGACCGCAAAGACAAAGTGAGGCGCAATGATCGGTTCTTCCCGCGGAGAAATACTGAGGAGCGTCTCAGTGCTTGTGGCACGAGCAAGCTCTTCTTGCGAAATACTACCAAGTGCGTACATCTTCTTGAGGATATCGCGTTGTCGCTCTTCGAGTTGCTTCGAATGTTCTTTGTAAGGAGAGAAGTAGGTGGGGGCATTAGGAAGGGAAGCGAGGAGTGCACTCTCATCAAGTGTTAATTCGTGAGCGTGTTTGTGGAAAAACATCTGGGCCGCCGCTTCGACACCGTAGGTGTTGGCTCCGTAGGGGATGGTATTTAAATAGAGATCGAAGATTTCGTCCTTCGACAATGATCGGTCAATTTTGATGGCTAAGAGCGCCTCGCGGATTTTTCTCCCCAAAGTTTGTTCATTATTCAAAAAAAGGGCACGTGCCAGTTGTTGAGTGATAGTGGATCCTCCTTGTTCGATATGACCACTCTCAATGTTGGCCTTCATGGCGCGTAAAATAGAGAGTGGATCGATCCCTTTGTGGGAGTAAAACTGCGTGTCTTCAGAGGCGATAGTAGCGAGACGGATAGTATCAGGGATATCGTCATGTGAGATGAGGGTACGATTCTCTTCCCCGTAGAGACGATAGAGCTCCTGTGTCCCTGTGCGATCATAGAGGATAGAGGGGAGCTTAAAAGGGTAGTCGCGGATGTGATCGATACTCGGAAGTGTAAAAAAATAGATAGCTAAACAGCCGAGACTGACGCCGCTAATAAGAAGAGTAATGATAAAAAAAATCTCGAACAGGAGTGAGCGGGAGTATTCTTTGAGTTGACTTTTTTTCATGAGAAAGGTCGTTGAGTGATTTGAGGATATTATGTTAGAGTAGAAGTATGAACACCATCTGTCAATCTTTATGAAACTTCCTGTTTCCAGGTCACTCTACTTATTTCTGCGCGCTTTTAGTTTCCCGGTGGTATGGGAAATATCGGTTGGTGCGGTTGTTTTTCGTCCTGGAAAAGAAGAGCGCCTCTATCTTCTTCTCCACTATCCGTCCGGCCATTTC
>JAYUDH010000022.1:0-2215 GCA_043739895.1 Candidatus Moraniibacteriota bacterium | reverse complement strand
CACGCACCCTGCCAGAGCAAAAAGAAAAAATTATTGTGGCCTTGAAAAGGAATGGCTTTACCGCCATGGTAGGTGATGGCGCCAATGATGCACTGGCGATAAAAAAGGCTGATCTCGGAATTGCTATGTTTGAAGGGGCGCCAGCAACGAGAAAGTTAGCCTCGGTCGTTCTCATGAACAATAGTTTTACCGCCCTGCCTCCGGGCGTTGAATTGGCGGAAAGTATTATTAAGAACGCGGAAATTTTTGCTAGCCTATTCTTTGCGGCATCACTGACATCGCTCCTCCTTTTCTTAGGAGTGAGCGGTTTGGGTTATCCTTTCCCTTTGACCCCGCTTAATGTCACGCTCATTAATTACTTTACCGTTGGATTTCCAGGTATACTCCTTTCTTACTGGACGATTCGACCTACAGTGAAGATGTCACGACTGAATAACGAGCCCTTCCTTCGTCGTGTTGCGCCATTTGTATTATTGTCAGCACTCCTTCAGGCAGTGGTACTGATGATGGTATTTATTACCAGTCCGGAGGACATGAAACTAGCCCCGTCGAATCTATGGGTAGTTATTGCTTCAGCCTTCTTCGGTTATCTCTATTTTCTTTTTGCGCCAGCCGTCTATCGCGGAACTCTTCTTTTTAGTCAACGACGCGATCTGTTGGTTCTTTCGATTATCGAGGTATTTTTTTGCGGAGTGATGCTACTGACTCCATTTCTCCAACGATTCTTTGAGATTTTTGGAGTATTTTCATGGTCCGATGGGGGATGGATAGTACTTATAATTTTTTCGGGGTATGGTGTGATGCAGCGGTTGGTGGCCTTTTTTGTTCGCCGCTCGGCAAACGTCCTTCCCGTGAACAGAGCAAGGACATAACCTATTAATTAAGCTCTTTTGTTGTTTTGTCGGGGAATAAAGAGTACTATGAAATGGCTTTGAGTAAATACATACAGAGTATGAATGCACTTCTCCTTCGGCATCAAAAATACTGGACACAAAAACAGTTCATTAGCTCTTCTCTGGTAGGGCTGGTGCTTTTTTTTGCAAGCCTGATCGCTAATCGCTACGCCAGTCTGTATGCTACTGCTCAAGCGAGTAATTCGGTGAGCGATCTCCTCTTAGACAATATTCCTGTTATGAGAGTGGAGTGGATCGTCAATGATGTGGCAGCGCTCTTTGGTTTTTGTATGCTGCTCCTTATTGTATGGCAGCCGAGACGTATCCCTTTTATACTGAAGGCAAGTGCACTCTTTATTGTGGTACGGGCTGCGTTTATTATTTTTACCCACCTCGGACCCTTCCCTTCTCGTACCTACCTTGATCCGAGCGACATCTTTCGTACCCTTACCTACGGCGGGGACTATTTCTTCTCTGGACACACCGGAATGCCCTTTCTCTTCGCTCTTATCTACTGGCAAGAAAAATGGGTACGTATTTTCTGTCTCGCTGCCGCCGCACTCTTGAGTACGGGTGTTATTTTAGGGCATCTTCACTATTCGATCGACGTCTTCGCTGCCTTCTTCATTACCTACGGGATCTTTGTTATGGCACAGCGCTTTTTCCCCTATGCCTACTTTGTTTTTTCTGAAGGTCGAGAAATGGCAAAGCTGGAAAAAGAATCTGAGATAGAAAAGGTACTGAGTTAACAGTCAATAGAAAAGAAGGGTGTTTTTTGAAAAATAATTCATTTAGTTCAACCCTATGAAAAAAGGCTATCACGGGAATATTGAGGAAGCAGCGGTGGCGAATACTCATTTTCGTCACGTCATCTATACAGCCAAGGATTGTCAGCTGGTGCTCATGTCGCTTTTACCAGGAGAAGAGATTGGCATGGAGACACATACTGGAGGAGATCAATTTTTTCGTTTTGAGCGTGGCACAGGGAAAGTGATGATTGATGAATCGGTCTACGAGGTAACGGATGGCGATGCCATCATTGTTCCTATGGGGGCGCGTCACAATGTCATCAATACCTCGCCAAGCGAAGCGCTCAAGATCTATACCATTTATTCTCCTCCACACCATAAGGATGGTATTACTCGGGCAACTAAAGCGGAGGCTGAAGCAGATGGTCCAGAATTTGATGGGGTAACGACTGAATAGTGCTTGGTGAACAAGAGTGATGAAAAAATACTGGAAACCAATTATAGCGCTCCTCTTCCTCTCTCCGATTTTGACAGAGATGCTCTCTGCCAATGCTCCCCCTTCATTATTTTTTC
>JAYUDH010000021.1:0-5795 GCA_043739895.1 Candidatus Moraniibacteriota bacterium | reverse complement strand
TATCGCAAGAACGAAGTCCTTTCCTTTATCAAGGCAGGGCTCGAAGACTTCTCTGTTTCCCGTTCCGTGGAACGAGCGAGGAACTGGGGGGTGCCAGTACCGGGAGATAAGTCACAGATTATGTATGTGTGGGTGGACGCACTGGCCAATTATATTACGGCCCTCGATTATGAGGATGAAGGTGAACTGTATCGCAAATACTGGAATACGACTGATGGTGAGAGGGTACATGTCATCGGCAAAGGTATTCTTCGCTTTCATGCCATCTACTGGCCAGCCATGCTCCTTTCGGCTAACCTGCCACTTCCCACTACTATCTATGCTCATGAATATCTCACCATTAACGGTCAGAAGATGTCCAAATCTTTGGGCAATGTGATTTATCCTGATGAGCTGGTGGCAAAGTTTGGTATTGATGGGACCCGCTACCTTCTCCTCACCGCCTTGCCATATTCTAAGGACGGAGATTTGTCGTGGGAAAAAATGATTGAGAAGTATAACGCTGATCTAGCGAATGGGCTGGGGAACTTGGTTTCGCGCGTGGTTAAACTCAGTGAAAAAATGACCACAGAGGAAGTGAAAGAAGTAGTGATTTCTGAAGAAGGGGTACTTGGTGCGCTCAGTCCTTTCTTCACGAAGTTTGATTTGAGTAGTGCCTTGGTACACATCTGGACCAATGTTCAGACACTCAATGAATTCCTTGGGAAAGAAGAGCCATGGAAACTTGAGAGTGCAACAGAAAAGTTTACCGGCGTGATGCAGTATGCACGCCATCAGGTGGCGCTCATTGCAGCTCTGATCGAGCCGTTTCTGCCTGATACTTCGGAAAAAATTAAAACAGCTTTGAAAACAGGTGTTGTTGAACCGTTGTTTCAGCGAATCAAATAAAAAAAAGAAAAAAGACGGCCGGAGTTTCGGTCGCCTAGGTGCGGGCAAGGAGGGTGATGGTCGCGCCAATTGTTTCCCAGGGGAGGAATTGAGCGAGATAGGCACCGCCAAGGCCGATAGTCACTGCAATGAATGCCAGCATCACTGTGGCACCATTCCGGAGAACTTGATTACGTTCCATGATCCGCTCCTGAAGTGATGACGATATCCTAGCAAAAGAGAATACATTCGGCAATGATGAACAGATATGCAAGATATTCACACCCATCTCTACTGGCAATCATTCGATGAAGATCGTGACCTGGTAGTCGCGCGTGCCAGGCAGGCAGGCGTGAAAGAGCTACTTGTTATTGGCTGTACGGTCGAGGAGAGTCGGCAGGCGGTGGCGCTCGCGGAGCGCTATGATGATATGTATGCGGCAATCGGTATCCATCCACACGAGATGAACACTCTCGCGGAAAATCCCAAGGGAAAGGAGCAGATACAGGTGTGGATCGATTCGCTCCGGCAAATGGCGCAAAAGAAAAAAGTTGTGGCTATTGGGGAGTGCGGGCTTGATTACTACACTCACTCTGAAACAATGACCATTACCGAAGGGGAGAAGGCGGTCCAAAAGATGGGTTTTGTTGCCCAAATTAACCTGGCCCGAGAATTCGGTCTCCCACTCATCCTCCATTGTCGAACAGAAGAGGGGAAGAGCGATGCCTATGAAGACCTTCTCGCTCTCATACAGGCGAGTGATTTTTCCTTTCCCGTCATCCTCCATTGTTATATGGGTGATACCGAAGTGACCAAAAAATTCCTCACACTTCCTCATGTACTCTTCTCTTTTACGGGGAATATTACCTACCCGGTCAAGAAAGTAGTGGTTGGCACCAAGGATGACTTGCGTGAGACGGTGAAGTTGATTCCGCTTAATCGTATCTTTGCCGAAACGGATTGTCCGTTTCTTTCGCCGCAGTCAAAGAGGGGAGAGCGTAATGAACCAGCGTATGTGGTGGAAGTGTATACTTGTATTGCGTCGCTTCAACAGAAGACCGTTACTCAAGTAAGTGCGGCAATAGACATTAATACCAAACGAGTATTTTCTCGTATGTTATTATAAATAATCCTATGCATGAAATACCACCAGTTCCAGAAAGAAAGACGAAAGAAGAAATGAGTGATGAAGAGAAGATTCAGGCACTATCGCTTGAGATTCAGGAACTGATTCGTCGTCAGGGCGAGGCAACTGACCCTTTAATTAAGAAGTCTATTGAACTCCAGCTGTCTCAAAAAATGAATGAACGGGCGGGTTACATCATGCGACGAGCGGTATAATACGGTATACTGAAACAGTCATATATATATTTTTCTTATGAACGAAATGAGTTTTGTGGCCGGTCAAGAACAGTATCGGCCAAAACGAGAGTCGAGTGACTCAAAAGCGCCGAGCAAATTTGATTTTGAAGCGGCAAAGGCGATGGCTAGGGGTATGATGAAAACTAAAGCCACCTCCCTAAAGGAACAAGTGGAGAGGGCCAAGGCGGAGGGTGGGGTGGAGCGAGAAATGCTTGCCAAGTGGGAAGAGGAACTCGCTACTCTCGAAGATCGATACGGTATTACCCCTGAGAATAAGCCAGGAGAAGAGCTTCATTAGAGGCTTTATGTGCTATTGACTTTTTTGTAAAAATAGTGTATAATAAAAAACAAGTACTAATTACCTAAAGCTCATCCTATGGGTTTTGAACAACCAGCACCAGACTCTTTTTCTGCCGAACAATTAGCGGAAATGCAGAGACAACGCCAAGCAGCCAAAAGGGGCCACAGCGAAGATTTTGCTGCCAGTGATCTTTTGGAGGGGAGTGTTGCGGGAGTAAACACTCTTGAAGATAATGAAAGAAGAAAAGCGGCAGAAGCGGAACGTCAGGAACAGATGATAGCCGCCTTTCGTGAAGAACTGGCTCTCGTGGAAAAGATTATCACTGACACGGAAGCAGAAATCGCCCGTCTCGAAGAAATGGTAGGGCTGGTAGAAGCAAAGCTGGTAACGGCTCATCCTGATGCTGAGATACCGTATAAACTTTCCCTTGAACGTTCTCATAGCAAGATTGCTGATTTGAAGGCTAAGCCGTTGTATGATAATGCCAATCTGGCTGAATTGATAGCCAATAGAGGTGCTCTTCAGTTGGCCCTCACAGATCTTGCCCCAGAGAATGGTCAGTCAAATTAGAGAAGTAATTTTTTGCAAAGTATTTGACCTTTCCTTGGTTCACTGTTACAATTGAGGCGCTCTACAAGCGCCTTTTTTGTTTTCATATGGACCCCATGAGAAGTTTTGTCGGGAGAAAAAGAGAAGAGAGTATCTTGTAAAGGCGAGGTGAAGCAGAATATAATGTGACTAACACAGTGGGACCTTGTCCTACTTCTAACGGGGTGGAAATATCGATCGTTGCAGAAAAATTGTTTACCCTCGGTGGCTTACCGATAACCAATGCTTTTTTGATTGGTGTTCTGGTCAGCCTTTTTTTGATCGTGGTAACCACTCGTGCTGCCAAGGGTCTTACTCTTGTGCCACGCGGGATACAAAATGTGATCGAAATTATTTTTGAAGCTCTCCTCAATCTGGTGGAGAGCGTCACACAGGATAAGAAGCAAGCGCGTCAGTTTTTTCCTCTCATTGCCACTATTTTTCTCTTCGTTCTGCTGTCTAATTGGGTAGGACTTCTTCCGGGGTTAGGAACCGTTGGCCTGGCTCACACGAACGAAGCAGGACATGCCACGATTATCCCTTTTCTCCGTAGTACCTCAGCTGACCTTAATTTCACCCTCGCCCTTTCTCTTATTACGGTCATTGCTGTACAGCTGACCGGTATCGCGGCTCTCGGCATCGTCAAATACGGACAGAAGTTTTTGATCAGTCCTTTCCATAAGCCTTATGGGATTGGAACGTTAGTTGGTATTCTTGAACTCGTGAGCGAATTAGGGAAAGTTATTTCCTTTACCTTCCGTCTTTTTGGGAATGTGTTCGCAGGGGAAGTGCTCCTTACGGTGATGCTCCATTTGGTACCTTATTTTTTGCCCCTTCCCTTTCTGTTTCTGGAGGTATTTGTTGGGTTTATTCAGGCGGTAGTGTTTGCTATGTTGACGCTTGTTTTCTTAAAGACGGCGACATTGCAGTCGGAACACTAAAAAAGGAGAGGGGTTGGAAATCAAAAGTGTTGGACAAAAGTAAGAAATGGCTGTATACTGGCCAAATATGTTAATAAATAAGTCGTTAATGTTAATCGTATGGAAGTCGAATCAGCAAAGTTAATTGGTGCAGCTATCGCTATGGGTCTCGGATCCCTCGGGCCTGGTATCGGTCTGGGAATTTTGGCATCGAAGGCCTTGGAAGCTATTGGACGTAATCCAGAAGCACAAGGAAAGATTCAGACCACGATGATTCTGGCTATTGCCGTGACCGAAGCGGTAGCAATCTACGCCTTGGTTATTGCTCTTATGATTTTGTTCGCGTAGTTTTTTCTTTGGCGCATTTCTTTGTTGTAGGTTCCGGTACTCGACACTGTATTATGAAATACAGCTTACTCCGTTCCTCACCTACGCCTCGAACTGCATCCAAAGAAAAAACCACCACCTGTTTCAGTTGAATTGTTCCAAATAAAGGTACGCTCATGGATGTCCTAGCAAAACTCGGTGTTGATTGGAAGCTCCTTCTCGCACAAGCGATTAATTTCGCCGTGCTTTTTTGGGTGCTTCGTCGCTACGCCTATCAACCTATGCTCGACTTTCTCGAGAAACGTACGGTGCGTATCGAGCAGGGACTGAAGGATGCCGAGGCCGCTCAGGTCACATTGCGTGAAATGGAGGAGAAGGAGAAGATGGTTTTGTCGGAAGCACGCACGGAAGCCAAAGCTATTATTGCCCTGGCCGAAGTGTCAGCAAAAAAACGTGATGCCGAACATGCCCTGGAAACCGAAGCGAAAGTGAAGCGTCTCCTTCTCGATGCCGAAGTGAAGATCACGGAAGAACGGGAAAAGGCTCTCGCTTCTGCTAAGTCGGAAATTAGCGAGCTCGTGCTCCTCTCGGTAGAAAAAATTCTCCATGAGAAAACGGAAGGTGACACCAACGGTGAGTTGATGAAAAAGATGGTTCAGTAAATGTTTTCTCTATGCGACCCACTCTTTCCCAATATGCTCTGGCACTCGAGGCACTTTCCAAAGAGGGTGTCTCTCCTTCTGTTGTTGTAGAGAACTTTTTGGGGCTATTGGCCCGACGCGGTGAGAGTAAGAAGCTTTCTTCTATCATCACGCTTCTTGAGGAGCGGGACAAAAAACATCGAGGAGCATTGATGGTGACTATGGTGACAGCCTCCGAGGTCACTCCCGAAACCAGTGCAATGCTGAAAGAAAAAGCCGAGCAGATTTTTCCGGGACAGACAATCGAGTTTCATCGGGTGGTTGATCGGAGTGTTGTCGGCGGTGTTTCTTTTCAGACGAGTGAAGCTCTCTATGATGCTACGTTTGCCGCTTCTCTACAGGAGCTCAGGCGCAGTGTGTAGTAGAAATTTTTTATACAAAAGCGCAGTCTAATCTCTACCAGTTACCCCTATGAGTAATCCTCTGATCCAAGAACTCAAGAAACATATTAGTGAATTTCACCATGAGCCGAAAAAAGAGGCGATTGGAACAGTGCTCGAAGTCGGTGACGGTGTGGCTCGTGTGGCCGGCCTATCGGAAGTCATGGCGGGTGAAATGGTGGAGTTTGCGAACGGCACCATGGGGGTCGCGCTCAACTTGGAAGAGGGCGAGGCGGGAGTAATGCTCTTAGGAGAAATCGATGACCTTGGAGAAGGAGCAGTGGTGAAGAGTACTGGGAGAATTCTTTCCGTGCCGGTTGGTGAGGGTGTCATCGGACGCGTCTTGTCG
>JAYUDH010000020.1:0-2254 GCA_043739895.1 Candidatus Moraniibacteriota bacterium | reverse complement strand
CGAAACTCTCCCTTGGAAGGATCATGATAACCAAAGCCATTTTTCCCCAAAATGAGGAGCGTTTCTTCTTCGGCGAAGCTACTGGTTTCAATAGGCTTGGTAGTATCAATTACAACCAGATTTTTTGGCACTTTGTAGTTAGCTCCTCGCCACTCATTGGGAAATGCTATTGGGTACGGCTCACTCACGTTAGTTGAGACGGTCCCGTCTTTGATAGACAGTTTCAACTCATCGGGATAGAGGTTGGTGATGATCGCTTTTTGTTCTTGCCATTTGTCAGAGAGAACAGCCTGATAAAAGTGGGCCATGCCTGGGATAGCAATGAGAACTTTGAGCGCTATAAAGAGTGCGAGAAGCACGGCATAGAAACCAAGCGCTTTGTTTATTTCAAATACATGTTTACTAAAAAAATCTGGTCGGTAGACAGTGTTTTTGACCTTCTGCCAGAGTTGCATACCCTTAATATTAATAGTGAGTAAAAATGAGAAAAACGACAACTCTAGTATAGCAGAAGAAAGGTAATAGATACTGTATATTATTGACAAAAATACATTTCTATGTCAATATGTACGCACTCGAATATCTTTTTGGGAGACGATAGTACTTTGAAAGGAGAAAGCCATAGCAGAAAGTAGCGAAAAGAGCGGCAAATCTTCTGACGTCCCGATGTGCGATTTTTGCCAGCACATAACCAGAAGCGATGAGGTTCATCCATTTATTCCGCCAAATGGTCACCGTAACACACTTGTGTACGTGTGTCCTCATTGTGATACCAAGTGGTGGCAACACTTTTCACAGCTTGGCTTCTGGACAACTGTTTCTTCCTGGTATTACCCCCATCTTTTGAAAAAACTTGGGATTACTGAAAGCAATGTCGGCCAAACAGAGCCGATCAATCGTCCCATGTGACGACTATACTCGAGACCAACGCGTTCGAGTTTTTTTATTACCAAACGAATTAAGAGAAACGAAAGTATACTTTCGTTTCCGAGCGAGTGCCGGTAAAATCAGGTAAATACATCGTGGCCAGCCACGGAAAAAAACGAACATCAGTTCGTTTTGAGCCCAGAGCTTGCTCTGGGGTAGTACCTGTTATACAAAAAATCCCTGCTTGCAGATGCGAGACAGGGAAATGAGAAGTGTGGAGGTTCACAGATCAAAGAAGACAGGTTTGGCGTTAGGGTCGCCGACGTCGCTCACAAAGACCCCCTTTCCTGGGTTAGCCATGAGCATCTCGACCACCGATGGTGTACGCCTGACCCCGTTTGGTGGATTCCAAATGCCGGATCGATGGAAATCACCGCCATCCGTGCAACTGGGGCGCAAACAGCCGACATACGTGACAGGTTCTTCACGGTAACGCACTGCCAAAGGATATGTGGAGACAAAGCTTGGGTCCACCGCCGAATAGAGCGTGATTGCTTGGCCGGGGTAGATCGATCCACCGCACCAGGCGCAGGGAATGGCCAGTTGATTGAGACACTCGAAGCACCAACGTGACGTTTTGAGTAGCTCAGCCATTCCAGGTTTATCGTCGAATGCCGTGAGGCTACCAAATATGTGGGTACGATGGCCGCAGCCAGCTATGGTGAAGCGACGGTAGACGCCGGACTGATCAGTGAGCCAACCGATCGTGATGCGGGGGTTTTGTACCAATCCCCTGCAAAAGAGCGCCAGCCAGCTCTGTACTGAGAACGTTTTCATGAGCGATACCTCCGTGTTGTCAAAGAATGCCCCGTCTGTATAGCACGCGTGGGTAGGGAGGTTAATAAGTATGCGAAGTAATATAGTGTACATACGTATTGACGGAAGGGTGTTTTTGTGACAGGGTAAAAGCAACTGACAGGAAGGTTCTTGTCGAGTCAATCATCACTTTTCGAAAACAGGAGAACGAGAAAATGTCGATGGATGAAATGGAAACTGCCATAAACGCGGCAGAAGAAGCTGCAAGACGTCTCTTCGGGATTTCCCGGGATGACGAGCTCATCGAGCTGTGGCATGGCTTTGGTCGTGACGCAATTTGGGAAACGCTCAAGGAGCGCTTCGGTAAGGAGTGTGATTGGCAACATGAACCACTTCGCGCTCGTGCCATGATCTGGAGCAACTTTGCTGCGGCAATGAATGCCCGGGCAGACAATCTCACGAGCATTCCAGCCTAGACCACCGTGGAACTCCACCAAATCAAGCGGCAACGTCAATGACCTGCCGCTTTTTCATTGGGAAAATGATGCGAGAGTTCAAGTATTGACGAAAG
>JAYUDH010000019.1:0-5879 GCA_043739895.1 Candidatus Moraniibacteriota bacterium | reverse complement strand
CTCTATGTTACTGTGAGTCGGATTGGAGAACTTGAGACTTTTCATTCGGTGAGATGATAGTGGGAAAGGCCGAGATGGCGGAATGGTAGACGCACTAGCTTCAGGTGCTAGCGCTCGCAAGGGCATGGGGGTTCGAGTCCCCCCTTCGGCACAACGTAAACATTTTTTCTCCGTGTAAGAGAGAAACTCTTTCGTGTAAATTATTTTAAGGTCGGATAGAACTTAAGCCAACTCTCTTCGGGGAAGAGGCGTAAGTATCTGTCCAAAACGCAGTATGGAGCAGCATAATTCATCGCAGGGAAGGGAGCGATCCAACGGATCATCAGCTCATGTCCCGAGCCACGGAACCTTTGTTCCGAGTGGCAAAACGCAGCACAATAACCCTCGCCATGAGGGTGTACACAAAGCGAGTACCATTGGTGCTTTTGAAGGTATTGTAGCGCGGGAACAGGCCCCTAAGGGGACACTTTCACGCACTCCCTTTAAGAAGCCACAGGGAGTACCCGTAAAAAAAACTGAGCCAATGGTAAAACCAATTACCGAGAAGAGTTCTTCTATTGAAGGCTCGAAGCAGCCCCGTCGGAACGGAGCGCCTTCTACAGGTGCTCGTCGTGGAGGCGCAAGACGCTTTCAACCTGTTTCTAATCGTCTGGAGCCAAAAAAGCAGGGTGCCGCTATCCCGACTATTCCTGAGAAAACTCTGCGTATTATTCCGCTTGGTGGACAGGAAGAAGTAGGACGCAACATGACTGTTTTTGAATACGGCAACGACATTGTCATTATCGACATGGGACTGCAGTTTCCAGAAGAGGACATGCCGGGAATTGATTATATCGTCCCGAACGTCAGTTATCTCAAGGGGAAAGAGAAGAATATCCGCGGTGTGCTTTTTACGCATGGTCACCTCGATCATATTGGAGCAGCCCCGATCCTTCTCAAACAATTGAACTACCCACCGATTATTGGACGCGACTTTACTCTGGCCCTTATTAAGCACAAGGTAGAGGATCAAGAGAAAGGTGCCGCCAGCCGTTTGAAAACGGTGCGGGTTAAGTCCTTGAGTGATCGTATTCGCCTCGGTGTTTTTGAAGTTCGTTTCTTTGAAGTGGAGCACTCGATCATGGATGCCATGGGTATTGCCCTGGTCACACCTAATGGTTCGATCATCCACATGGGTGACTGGACCATTACCAATGAACCGATGTTCCCCGCAGAAACCGAAGTGACCTATAACCACCTGGAGGATCTGCCAAAGCCAACCATTCTTATGCTTGAAAGCTTGGGGGCACTCAAGAAAGGTATGCCACCATCAGAGACGGAAGTACATACCAATCTTCAGAACCTCATTCGTACGTCGCCTGGCCGTATCATTATTGGGACCTTTGCGTCTCAGGTACGTCGTATCGCCTACCTCATCGAATATGCTGAGGCACAGGGGAAACGTATCGCTCTCGAAGGGTATAGTATGAAAATGAACATTGAGGTAGCCAAAGAACTTGGTTACATCAAGGTCAAGAAAGAAACACTCATTCCCGTGAATGACATTCACAAGTACCCGGATAATAAGGTGGTAATCATCTGTACCGGTGCCCAGGGCGAGCAGAATGCCGCGCTCTCTCGTATCGTGACCGATAATCATCGCTTCATTAAATTGCAGCGTAATGACACTATCGTATTTTCTTCTTCTGTTATCCCTGGTAACGAGCGTAGTATCCAGCGTCTCAAAGATAACCTCTATCGCAAGTGTGATAACGTTATCCACAGTGACATTATGGAGATTCACGTTGGTGGTCATGGAACGATCTGGGAAATCGAAGAGATTATCCGTCAGGTCAAAGCTACCTATATTTTACCGGTGTACGCCAACCACTACTTCTTGAAAGAGTCGGCTAAACTGGCTTACAAGCTCGGCTATCCCGACAAGAATGTCTTTGTGATGGATAACGGCCATGTGCTTGAGGTGCCAGAAAAAGAGAAGGGCTTCCCACATCTCATTGCGGAAAAAGCTGATGCTGGTTACGTCTTTATCGACGGACTTGGAATCGGTGATATCGGACACGTCGTTTTGCGTGATCGTCAGGTATTGGCACAAGATGGCATGGTAGTCATCACCGTCATTATTGATGCGAAGACCAAGAATATTGTCGGCAACGTGCAGGTGACCTCTCGTGGCTTTATTCATGTCAAAGAGAATTTTGATCTGGTCAATGAGGCTAAGCGTAAGGTGCAGAAAGTGGTCAAAGATACGACCTCCAAGGATACCTCGATCGATTGGGATATTGTCCGTAATCAGATTCGTGAAGTATTAGGACAGTTCCTCTTTACCAAGACTGAACGTCGTCCGATGATTCTCCCGGTAGTTATTGAAGTGTAAAGCTTCACTGTAGCCATAAATAGCCCCCAACGTCGCTTGATGGAGGGGGCTATTTTTGTGCTACAATGAATGAAAGTAATCATACTTCCTATGACAGAGACAAAAAAATTGAAGGTGGCTGTGCTCTTCGGTGGATTTTCTGATGAACGAACCGTCTCTCTTTTGTCGGCAAAAAATGTGTTGGTTCATCTATCACCAGAACTGTATCATGTGAGTAGTCTCGATGTGGTGAGTGAAAAAGAATGGCACTGGTCGGGGGATGAGGGTGCCAAACGTGTTCTCAATCTCGACCAGGATGAGGATCGAGAATTTTTGAAAACATTTGATGTTCTTTTCAACGTACTCCACGGTGACTTTGGTGAGAATGGCCAGTTGCAATCTTTTTTGGATTCGCTTGGTGTATGTTATACCGGCTCAGGGGTGGTAGCCAGTCAGCTGACCATCGATAAGGTGGCGACCATGAAAAAGGTGGCCGTGCTCGGTATGAAGGTACCACCTTTCTTTTGTGCCAACAAAGATACTCCTATTGAGGCAATTGCCAAAGATATACAGCGCCAGTTTGGCTATCCAGCCATTATCAAGCCCAACAGTGGTGGATCAACCCTAGGAGTCTCTCTCGTACAGCGACGAGAAGAACTGGCGGCCGCTTTGGAAAAATCTCTGCAGTTTTCTCCAGAGATCATTGTACAGCAGTATATTTTTGGGAGAGAGTTTACCTGTGGGATTCTGGGGAATAGTTCCGAAGAAGGTTTTCTTACCCTGCCCCCCGTAGAGATTATTATTAAGAATCAGATCTTCGATTTCAATGATAAGTATTTTTCTAAAGAAACCCAGGAAATTTGCCCAGCGCCCATTGATCGTGATCTCACCAAAAAAATTGAGGAGTTAGCACTTCAGGCGCACCACGTCTTGGGCTGTGATGGTCTTTCTCGTTCTGATTTCCGCATGAGTGGTAAGGGAGAAGTATTCTTTTTGGAAACGAATACCTCGCCAGGGATGGCCGAAGTGAGTCTCTGTCCTAAGGAGGCGCTGGCCTATGGAATGGCACTGCCACAATTCCTTGATCACATCGTTGCCCTGGCGCGCTCCAGGCATGCTTCGTAGGCATGATATACTGCGAATAGTAACTGTTAATGTTTTTTATGAAAAAAAGGCTTTTTTCCGGTATCCAACCATCAGGCAATCTCCACCTCGGGAATTATTTGGGCGCCATCAAGCAGTGGGTCGATATGCAAAATGAACATGAGGCTATTTTTTGTATTGTTGATCTTCATGCCATTACTGTGCCACAGGATCCGACAGCACTTAGACAGAAGACGCTCGAGATCGCCAAGATCTACCTCGCCTCAGGAATTAATCCAGCCAAGTCAACGCTCTTTATTCAGTCGCATGTTCCGGCCCACACGGAGCTCGGATGGATTTTGAATACTATCGCACGCATGGCCGAATTAGAACGCATGACTCAGTTTAAGGACAAGGCACAGAAGGGGGGCGCTAGCGAATCGAGTGTTGGACTCTTTACGTATCCGGTCCTTATGGCCGCCGATATTTTGCTCTATGACACCAATGTGGTGCCAGTGGGAAAGGATCAGATGCAGCATATTGAATTAGCGCGTGATTTGGCGGAACGCTTCAATAATCGATTTGGCGAAACATTTGTTATTCCAGAAGGAAACCTCTCCAAAGAAGGAGCGCTTATCATGGGGCTTGATGATCCGACCAAGAAAATGTCGAAGTCGGCTGCTAGTGAGTATAACTATATTGCCCTGACCGATGATGCGGACACCGTCAGACGTAAGATCAAGAAGGCGGTGACCGATAGTGGCAGTGAGATCGTGTATTCTGATGACAAGCCGGCTCTGAAAAACCTGCTCAATATTTACACGCTCCTCTCTGGTGAATCAGTAGCGGCGATTCAGGAAAAATATGTCGGCAAAGGCTACGGTGATTTCAAAACTGACCTCGCTGAAGTGATCGTCAATTTTCTGACGCCATTTCAGGAACGTCTGACCGCCCTCTCTGATGAGGAGGTGCTGGACATTCTTCACGCTGGAGCAGAGAAAGTGAGGCCATTAGCCACAGAAAAACTTCGGCAGGTGTACGAGAAAATGGGATTTATTTGGTAGACTGACGAAAGGTAAAAGAAAAAAGCCCGCTCCCAGGTTCTGGGGCGGGTTTTGTTATGTGGGGCGGATCACTTGCTCTTGCAAGGCCACTGGAGGTATTAGTGCGACTTTACCTTCTCCGCTTTTTCGCGTTGATAGCTGCAGATAGAGCCATCACAGGGCGTATCTCCATGGCGCATGCGCCAGGCTCTTCCTGTTAGGGCATTGCAGTAGCATTTCATTGCCACTGGTGCAACTTCTCCATTTCCCGTGCCTTGCCTCTCGAGTGATTCCTGAGCTACGACGCTGCGTTCAAGCGCTATCATGGTAGGTCTCCTTGTTGTGAGGTTTGTTTCTGAACCAGAAAAAAACCGCCCATATGGCGGTCTTATGACGCTTTTTTGAGGGCGGTTTTTTTGTTGTGAGCGTATTTTTGGTTCATTAGGAATATTCTACTCCTCTTTGAAAAACCACGCAACTCTATAAAAATCTTGTTTTATAGCCTTTATGCTACGAGGGGTTGTTTCTCCAAAAACCCTTTCCTTTTTCATTTCCGCTGTTTCCGTCGAACATCCCTGACTCGTTTTGTCGAACAGGGAGCTCTCGGGTCGAAACCATCCCTGTTTGCTCGACTGTTACCGACGCACTCGTCACGGATGTGACCGCCGGTAAACAGAAGGAAAGAAAAAGGAAAGGATTTTTTAAGAAACTGCTTAGGATGACATTAGAAATTTCGAAGCAATAATCTTCCAAAAAAATACCGGTGTTTGATATCGCAAACATCCTCTCTTCCAAGAATTCTCTCGGGCGAATGTGGAGCCAAAAGCACGGTCTTTTCGTTTTACGAAAAGTTTTGGCGTAAGGTTCAGTGAGAACCGCGCCGGGGTTCTCATGGCC
Organism: Candidatus Moraniibacteriota bacterium; assembly: GCA_043739895.1. Taxonomy (GTDB): domain Bacteria; phylum Patescibacteriota; class Minisyncoccia; order Moranbacterales; family UBA1568; genus UBA1568. The sequence continues at coordinate 503 of JAYUDH010000019.1, read as the reverse complement.
AGAGAGAGTTCTTGGGAGGGAGGATGTCTCAATAAAAAATGAGACATTAAAAAAAGAAAATCTAGCCTCGAATAAGAGCGAGGAGCTCAGCCTTCTTTTCTTCCATCAGTTCCTTGGTAGTTGCCTCGAGGTTGAGACGGAGGAGTGGTTCGGTATTGGAGGGACGGACATTGAACCACCAGTCGGGGTACTCAACTTTCAGGCCATCGAGTTCGTGCTGTTTGCCGTCGGCGTACTTCGCCTTCAGGAGAGCGAGGACCGCATCTTTATCGTGTACCTCACTATTGATCTCGCCGGAGTGGAAGTAGCGCATGACCTCTTCTACTAATTCCGAGGCCTTTTTCCCTGTTTTGGCCATGAGATTGAGGATTAGGAAAGCAGCGAGAGTGCTGGCTTCGGCATTGGAGTTTTCTTCAAAGTAGTAATGACCAGAAAGTTCGCCACCAAAAACAGCACCTTCTTCGAGCATCTGTTTTTTGATGTAGGCATGACCGACGCGGCAT
>JAYUDH010000018.1:0-2268 GCA_043739895.1 Candidatus Moraniibacteriota bacterium | reverse complement strand
TGATGAGCATGATGAATCAGCCCATATCACCGAGAGTAGGGAAGTGCGCGTTCTTATGCACGAGAAACGCCTCCATAAGTTGATAGCTATGAGAAAGGACGCCTATATGCCGACGCTTATTGGTACTATCGCGGAGGCTGAAACAGTGGTTGTGACATGGGGATCTAACCGTGGCGTGATCGAGGAAGCGCTCGAGTTGAATGGGCGTAGTGGTGTTGCCGCTCTCCATTTTCATCAGGTCTATCCATTGCCGGAAAAAGCGAAGAAGCTTTTTGCTCAAAAGAAAGTGGTGGTGTTGGAAAATAATGCTACCGGTCAATTTGCTCGTCTTCTGAAGCTCGAATATGGTATAGAAATTTCAGAAAATATTTTGAAGTATGATGGCGATCCTTTCTGTGTAGAGGAAGTCGTGAAAATATTCAAACAATTTTCCTCAAGAGTATGATCGATAAAAAACTGTACGATATGCCACAGGAGACTGATATGGCCTGGTGCCCAGGTTGTGGTAATTTTCCTATTCTCAATATTGTAAAAATGGCACTCGCCGAACTCGATATTCTCCCAAATGACGTTGTGATATGCTCTGGTATCGGTCAGGCTGCCAAGACCCCCCATTATCTTCGTGTGAATTATTTTAATGGTCTCCATGGACGCGCCCTGCCACCAGCTATCGCTATCAAAATTGCCAATCCCGGGTTGACGGTCATTGCAGAGAGTGGTGATGGTGATACCTATGGTGAAGGAGGAAACCATTTTATGCACACGATCAGACGTAATCCTGATATCACCAATATTGTGCATAACAATATGGTCTATGGTTTGACGAAGGGTCAGGCCTCTCCCACATCAGAGAAGGGGATGAAAACACCGATCCAAGTGGGCGGTGTAGTGATGGAGCAGTTCAATCCTCTGGCAACGGCATTATCGCTCGGTGCGACTTTTGTGGCACGGGTCTTTGCGGGCGACATTATGCAGTCCAAGGAAATTATCAAGGCAGCGATACAGCATAAGGGATATGCTTTAGTGGATGTTTTTCAGCCTTGTGTTGTCTTTAATAAGCAAAACACCTACCAGTGGTTCAAACAACACACCTACTATCTTGATGACGCTCACGACAAGACGAATAAAATGAAGGCACTCGAGCTCACTTTCGATGTGGAGCGTATGGCACTCGGTATTTTGTATCAAAAAACAGGAAGACCAAGTTATGAAGGGCTCGTCCGGCAAGGCGAATATCCACTGTATACAAAGCGCGTAGATGAGGCTCGTTTATCGAGTTTAATAGATTCTTTTTGTTAGCTGTAATACTCTTTCCTATGGAGAATGAAAAAAGGCCGATAGCTATCTTTGTCTGGATTGGAATAATTTTGACGGTGGCTGTCATTTGTATTCTTCTCTTTAGTACACTGGGGAATAAGGGGACCACTTATTCTACTTTGAAGGAATGTTCGAATTTTACTGATTCAAGTACGAGGTGTGAATCCAGGATGACGAGCGAGGGGATGCAGTGGAGAGTTGTTTCTAATCATCTTGCTAAGTAGTTGTTTCAAAAGAAAAAACCACCCGATGTGGGTGGCTTTTTGTTAGTCGAGCCCCAGTTGTATACGCGCCTCTTCTGTCATTTTCTCCGCCGTCCAGGGTGGATCAAAAGTGAGATCAATCGTTACTTCCTCTATTTCTTCGAGCTCCATGACGGCATCTTCTATTTCCTTCTGAATCTGGCCAAAGAGCGGACAGCCAATAGTTGTGAGCGTCATAGTAATCTGACAGATTCCCTCTTTGGAAACAGTAATACCATAAATGAGTCCAAGATCAACAATCGATACACCGAGTTCGGGATCGAGGACTTTCTTCAGTTTTTCTAGGACCGCCTGAGGGAGGGTTTTTTTTGCCATAAGAAGGAGAAAAAAATCTTGCCACCAACATTACTGGAGCGCCCTTACGTCGCGTGCGTATGTTATGGCAAGATTTTTAAAAAGAGTCGATGAACGGATTTATTCGGGAAAAATAACTTTGCCAGTTTCGTCCTTGATAATGATAGCTCCGACGGGACAGGCGCGTGCGGCATTTAAGATTGTTTCTTGGTCATCCTGATCTACGGTAGAGAGGATACCTGCTTTGCCATTATCGTCGAGGGCAAAAGTATTGGCAGCCATGGCAGTACAGGGGGCGGCACCGATACAGATACTGTGATCAACTTCTACGGTCCAACCATTGCTTAAGGTAATGGGGCCAGCTACTTTGGTTTCATCTTTCCACTGCGACATA
>JAYUDH010000017.1:0-5916 GCA_043739895.1 Candidatus Moraniibacteriota bacterium | reverse complement strand
GGCGAAGCAAAACCAAAAATTTCCCTACCTTCTTTCTTCGCCTGTTTTGAATTTCGAAAATTTGCGGAGAGGGAGAGATTCGAACTCTCGAGGGTTTTAACGCCCCGCCACGTTAGCAGTGTGGTGCCTTCAGCCGCTCGGCCACCTCTCCAGCGTTTTGACGCTACATGGATTAGCCTAGCAATGTTTTGCGAGAAAATCAAGAAAAAGAACCTTGCAACAAAATTGGCTTCTCAGTCGTATTAACGAGTATCAGAGGAAAATCCTTGACAGGAGACAAATAAAACCTCTCCATATATGTCATACTATCAATATATATCTCTATCCTATAGAAATTATGAACAAAAAAAGCGACATCGGTGTTATCGGTTTGGCCGTTATGGGCGCCAACCTCGCCATGAATATAGCCGACCACGGTTTTCAAGTGGCCGTATACAATCGCTCGAGTGATCGCACCCAAACCTTACGGGAGAGTTATCCAGAAAATAATCTCGTCGCTACCTATACGCTTGAGAATTTCGTGGCCGAACTCGCTCTCCCACGGCGTATTCTCCTTATGGTTCAGGCCGGACCAGCTGTTGACGCTGTTATAAGTGAACTTACCCCTCTCCTGTCAGCCGGTGATATCATCATCGACGGGGGGAATTCTTTTTTCCGCGATACTATCCGTCGTGAACAAGCACTCAAAGAACAAGGACTCTTCTTTGTCGGTATGGGAGTATCGGGCGGTGAAGAAGGTGCTCGTCGTGGGCCCTCCCTCATGCCTGGGGGCACGGGAGAGACATGGGCCATACTGCAGCCGATCCTCTCTGCTATTGCTGCCAAAGACTTTCAGGGCGAAAGCTGTGTCAGCCTGATTGGCTCCGACGGAGCGGGCCACTATGTCAAAATGGTCCACAACAGTATCGAATACATCGACATGCAACTCATTGCTGAAACCTATGCCATCATGAAAGAGGGTCTTGGGCTTTCCAATGAAGCCATCGCTGAGACCTTTGCCACCTGGAATGAAGGGCGCCTCAATTCTTTCTTGATCGAGATCACTGCCAAAATCCTCCGAGCCAAAGATGCGACAGGTCAGTATGTGATCGACACCATTCTCGACAGCGCCGGCAACAAAGGGACTGGCAAGTGGACTTCGGGTGAAGTGCTCGACTTAGGTACGCCTTCCTTTGGCATCCTCGCCGCTCTCTTGGCACGCTATGCCTCTACGTACAAAGAAAAGCGACTCCTTCTTGCGCAAACGTTCAAACAGACATCCGCCACTACAGAAAAAATAACCATTGGAATACCAGAACTCGAGGCCGCTCTCTATACCTCAAAAATTCTGGCCTACGCACAAGGGTATGAACTCTTGACTGAGGCGGCCACAACCTACGGATGGACACTTAATTACCGGGAAATTTCTCGCATTTGGCAGGGTGGTTGCATTATTCGCGCTCGCTTCCTTGAGACACTGGAGCAGGCTTTCGCTGAAAAAGAAACAGAAATTTCCATCCTCCTCGCACAAACCTTTACAGACACCGTCACCACCGGTCTCCCTCACGTACGGCAGGTGGCTACGTTCGCTCTTACTCAGGCCATTCCCATCCCAGCTTTTTTGTCAGGCCTGAGCTACTTCGATAGTATGACCCAGGCTCGCGGAAGCGCCAATCTCATCCAGGCTCAACGTGATTTTTTTGGTGCTCATACTTTTCAACAAACCATAGATGGTCCCTTCATTCATCATCATTGGGAAGACTAAACTCCTATGGCTCTCAACTGGTTCACCTTCGACGAGAAAATTGCCTGCGCCCAATTTCTTGGTGAAAGAATTTCAGAACGCCTTGCAGAAAAAAAGAACCAAGACACCCTCTTACTCCTCTCTGGCGGGAGCGCTCTTTCTGTCACAGAGTTTATAGAAAGCGCCACGTGGCAGCACATCACCGTCATGATGCTCGATGATCGCTTCACTCCCGAAGAAGCTCATAATAATTTTTGCCAGCTCATCAAAACTGACTGGTACCAAAAAATACAGGCCTTAGGAGTGACATGTATTTCTTCTGTCATTACAGATCAAGATACTGCTGAAGAGAAAGCCTTGGCACTGGAAACAGCTCTTCGTACCTGGGGCGCCACTCATGCTCATGGTACCGTCATGGCCCTCTTTGGAATGGGGGCTGATGGCCACACTGCTGGCATTTTTCCCTTCCCTGAAGATCCAAATTACTACGAACACCTCTTTCTTTCGGAACGACTCGTCGTCGCTTACCGCGCCTCAGGAAAAAACGAATTTGAAGAACGTATCACTACGACCCATACCTTTCACCAGACCATCGATCATGCCTTTGTTTTTGTCACCGGTGATGAAAAAAAGATCGTTCTTGAAAAACTAGCACAAAATTCTTTTTCCCTTCCCGAACTGCCAGCCCAAATATTTCACACCCTCAAAGACGTCACCCTCGGTACCACCCTTCATTTGTGATACACTAATCTCTCCTATGAATACTCCCCTCCCCACCAAGGAATTTGTCCTCTTCGGCGCTAGCGGCGACCTTGCCAAAGAAAAGCTGTACCCGGCTCTATTTGACGTTTTTAAACCAATCGATAGCATCCGCTACCTTGGCTACGCTCGTACCCCGATTGAAAATGCTGCCTTTCAGGCGCTAGTAAAAGCAGCTGTTCTCAAAAAAAATCCCCGAGCTGACCAAGAAAAACTCGCAGATTTCATTGGTCGTTTTAGCTATCAAACGGGAAATTACAACGCTTCAGGTATAGTACATCTCGTCACAAAAACGCCGGTCTTTCGCTACTACTACTTAGCCCTCCCATCGAGCTACGAGCTACTCAAAAACATCGTGGAGGGCCTTACTACCCACCACCTCGAAAGAAATAGCCTCATTGTCCTTGAAAAGCCTTTTGGCAGCGATGAACAATCGGCAAAAAAACTTAATACACTCCTCCTGAAGCACTTTTCCGAAGAACAAATCTACCGCATTGATCACTATTTAGCGAAAGACCTTGTCCAAGATATGTTGGCGCTCCGTTTCGCCAATCCACTTTTTGCTCCCGTTTGGAATAATGAGTACATCGAATCCATCACCATCTCTATCAAAGAAGCGGAAGATATTCGAGAACGCGGTCAGTACTATGATCAAGCCGGAGCTATCAAAGACATGATTCAAAATCATGCTATGCAACTCCTGGCCCTGACTGCTATGAGGCAACCCACCGATCTCTCCGCTCCATCCATCCACAAAGAAAAAAGACGAATTTTCAAAAAACTCGGTCTCTTTGGTAATAATGGCCTCTCCATGGTGACTATTGGGCAGTACGCTGGCTACCGGAAAGCTGAGCACGTCTCCCCCACGTCACTCACGGAAACGTATGCCTCCCTCACGACCGAAATAAACCTTCCCGAATGGCGTGGCGTCCCCATTACTATTGAATCCGGAAAGAAGCTCTCTCAGAAAACCACTGATATTATTATCACTTTTAAAAAAGTTTCTTCCAATCTGTGGATCAAAGACGGCTGTGATATTAAACAAAACCAAATCCGTATTAACGTTCAGCCCGATAACGATATTCATCTCACTCTCAATTCCGAATTTAGTCCGGCCGATAAATGCGCGCTCCCTACCACGCTTCGGTTCGGTTTCAAAGATAACAAATTCCTCTTAAAAGACCCCTACGAAAACGCTCTCTACGATCTCTTCTTACACGACCAGTCTATCTTCATCGGTTCCCAAGAAATCCTTCTCGCCTGGCACTTCATCGATCACGTCCTGGCTAAGCTCGTACCCGTCCGTAAAAAGAAGCTCCAAATATACAGTCAGGAGAGCACTCTTACAACGTACCGAAAACCTTAAAAACTCATTCTCTAGAGCGCTTTCCGAAACTGCTCATACCAGAGACCATATCCCTCACTACTGGGATGAAAGAGATCTCGCGCATGATAGCGATAGGGCTCAAGAAAGAAAGGATCATTTCCCCGTTTGCGATAGAGATCGACATAGGTGATCACTTCTTCTCTCGCTACACGCAGGAAAGTCTCCCTGACGGAAAGTGTTTTTTGCTCCCATAAAAAAGCGACTGGTCGGGGGAATATAAGGGCGCTCGCGACGTTCCCACAAGACAAAAGTATCACTCGCCCGCCGACCCGCCTCGCCTCACGCACTACCTGTCGAATGCTTACTTCCAGCGCTCTTTCGTTAGAGAAGTAGGTAATATCGTTACCGCCAATCTGGATCACGACCAGTGAATAGGCACCATCTGGAAGTGCCTGTAGGATAGGAAGGATCTCAGCTGTTTTTCTTCCACTGACAGACTGATTCGTTATATTCCATTCTGGAAAGTCACTCCCAAAGCGTCCGGCCAGGGAATCCTCCGGGGAGAGTGCACCGACACCTACTCCTGTGCTATCACCCACAAATAAAGCATGGGGGGCGCTGGGAGCCACCATGCGTTCATACAGTGTACTACTTCGTACCAACATTTGGCCTTCCTGAATCAAACGAGAAACCCGCACAAAGGAAAAAATACTATACAACAAAATAAAAGCGATCAAAAAAAATGTTGTGTAAGAAAGAATACTCATACGTCTACTCATAATAAAGACTCCATCAACAGTATAGCACCGAGGGAGATATTGAAGACATGATAGAATAAAAAAACCTATGCCTCACCTTTCTCAAAAAAATCGCTGTGCCTGGGTCAGCCCTCTCTCCGAACAGTATCACGATACTGAGTGGGGCAATCGTACCTACGATGATCGTCGTCTCTTTGAGCTCCTCGTTTTGGAAAGCGCTCAGGCTGGTCTCTCATGGGAAACTATCCTCCGCAAACGAGCTGCCTACAAAAAGGCCTTTGCCAACTTTAACCCACAAAAAGTAGCCCTCTTTGGCAAACGGGATATTGAGCGACTCATGAAAGACTCTGGTATCGTCAGAAATCGCCTCAAGATTGAATGGGCTATCAAAAATGCCCGTCTCTTTCTTGAGGTACAGAAAGAGTTTGGCTCCTTTGCCAGATACCTCTGGCGATTTGTGAATGACACACCCATCGATGGCATGCGCCAGCCCACCAAAGATATTCCCGCTATCACCAAGGAATCCGAAGCTCTCGCCAAAGATATGAAGGACCGTGGTTTTAAATTCTTCGGCCCAATTATCGGTTATGCCTACATGCAAGCCACTGGCCTTGTCAATGACCATACCACTGACTGTTTCCGCTATCAGGAAATCAAGTATACTCCCATAAAAAAAACTGACTAGGAAAGATTCTTCCTCAGTCAGTTACCGACTTTACTTGGCCGATCGCAGCAGGCGTGAGAACCACATCAATGCCTCGATACCGCTCGCATCGGCTCGCTTGCACCAGTCCCGAAGATCAGTCACGAGCTGTTCGGCCGATACATTGGTCTGAGTCCAGAGTCGACGCAACTCCTCGCGCATCTTCATCGACTGTGTTAGCTGGCCGTTTTCTTCGATAGCCCTTCTGGCAACCTCTGGCAGGTTCGTTCCATCATGGTGCAGGTAGTTTTTGGCAACCTGCAAACGATCGAGAAGGGAAGTATTTCCATCAGCTCTCGCCCGACCCATTTCGGCCACACAGGTATCACGCAGCCCTCTGGCATAGGTAGCCATCAGGGCGTAACGATGAGCGATGAGGGCTGAAAGCGTCTCCCTATCAGCTTCTTCCTTGGTCTTGCCCAGACGAAGTTTTGGTACCGCTCGATGTACCCTGGCTAGCCCAAAAAACTCGAGGCAACGGATGTACATCCAACCGATATCGAACTCGTCCTCTTTCAAAGAAAGCTTTGCTGATTGCGCATAGGCATGATGGTTGTTGTGCAGTTCCTCCCCACCGATCAATATGCCCCATCGAGAAAAATTAGTCGAGCAATCTTTGACCTCTGTGTTTCGATACCCGTAATAG
>JAYUDH010000016.1:0-17354 GCA_043739895.1 Candidatus Moraniibacteriota bacterium | reverse complement strand
ATCGACGCCAACATTCAATACGCCATAACTCACAAGATTCCACAAGTATGACATTTTAAAAAAACGCTCCCCTATGACATTTCTATTAAACTTTGACATTGAATAACTATCCATTGACTTTCTCAGTAAATTCATATAACCTAAAGCGTCGTTCTTCGACAATTCGATTCACTCTAACCAAGGAGATTCCTATGTTGGACTTCCATGCCAATTGGCCGGACGTCCGCATCGGGGACGTCTACTTTGTTATCGGATCACCAGATCTATTGACGCGCAGAGACTGGAAAAGGATTGGTCAAACCAAGTGGTTTCAAAAACTTACTGGCGAGACAAATCACCCTCTCCCAGGGCTGGCTCTCAGCGAGCACTACAACCAACACTGCTACCGGCACGGCAAAGAACCCGTCTGGGTAAATCATCTCTCCCAAGCGATGCGCCTCGGAATGCGCTATGGTTGGCTCACAGGGGAGTTCTTCGAACCACTCGCGATACTGCCACCTCGGCGAGATCTTGGTTTCGCCTTTGCTGTACAAAGTGACGGAATGGTTCACGATGTGTGCATAGCTCTCAACGTGTTCCGTCTCGACGGCATCAAGCAGCTCGGTTTCTTGCATGACCCGGTGGTGAACAACGATGGAGCCGATATTGGGCTCGCCATGCGCTTCCATCACACACGGTTTATGCACTCGCTTGTCGTGATGGCTACGATCTCGCTCATCGGACGGCAGGTGGGGCTCAGCGAGTATGAAGTACGGCACCTTCAAGTAGCCGCCCTGACACACGACGTGCTGACGCCAGCCGGTGGCGATTCGGTCAAGCCAATCGACTTTGCCGCCTTCGATGAGGATGCCCACTATAAGGAGGTTTTCCAAAACAACCCTGACTGGAACACAGTAAGAGAAAAGTATGGACTGGATGAGTCCCTACTCATATCGATCGTGAATGGACAAGGTGTCCTGGGTCAACTCCTCGACATCGCAGACAAGACCAGTTACGTCGCTCACGACCTTGATGCCTACCTCATGATGGCTGACCCGAGGAAGTATTCCAGGATCGTTCCACCACAAGGACTGCTCGATATCTGGGACCTGCGAGAGACATCTGGGCCAGAGGCTTGTAAGCTGTGGGACAAGGTGAAGATTATTGATGGCAAAGTGGTCATCACTCATCCTAAGAAACTTGCAGGCTTTCTCAAGTTGCGGGCACTCATGTTCCGGCATTTGTACCAGAACCCACGAGCGCGGTATCGGGAACAGATGCTCGCCATCCTTGTCTTGGAACCGTTCTACCAGGGGGGAACCATCACCCGAGAACAGCTGCTCAAAATGGGTGACTATGCGCTGGAGCAACTCCTGAGCAAGCTGACAGGACTGCGCGACTTTCGAACTGAGCTCTCGTACACCTTCCATGCCCCGAATATCGAGTCGTTTAGTAACCGAGAAGATGCTCTCGTCCGGATGCAAGAGATAGTCCATGCGAGGCCCAAGACGCTCTTCATACTTGAAGTCTTTCCACAGCCAAGCAAAAAGGCTGTGCGGTACCTGGTGCTCGATGGAAAAAAGATGGTATGTCCTTTTGCCGAGGCTTTCCCAAAGCTAGCAACCGACATCCTCGACTCTGGGGTAGACCATGAGCCAGTCAAGCTCTATATCCTCTCCCAAAAGAAAATCCGACGCATCATTCCAAAACAGCTTCATCGGAAGCTTCGAGCGAGACAACGTGTACAGTTCAGCCTCGAATGAACCCACTCATAGACGAGTCCATGCTCGTCTTTTTTCTTTTTCAGATCACAACACAGAATCTAATTGTAGCCTCTTTTTTTAAATTTGAGTTAGGTAGTGACTATGATAAGAACTAGTTTCGTATAAAAAGAAAAAAGGCCGTTTCCGCAACTTTGAGCGGGTAAGGGGAGGATCGAACTACTCGCTTCGCTGCGTTCTATAGGACTTCCGCCCTCTAGCCTTCGAAGACTCGGTCACCCCAAACGGGAAAACAGGTCTTTTCCCGACCCCTTTCCCGTTCGACTCTTCCTCACCACGAAAAAGCAAAACCGCCCCATAAAGGGACGGTCTTACTTTTTTGAGCGGGTAAGGGGAGTCGAACCCCTATCTCAACCTTGGCAAGGTCGTGTAATAGCCGCTATACGATACCCGCCTACGTTACACTTCGGCGAGGCAAGCCCGCTTTCGTGCCGTTGGCACTATTCAATTGTGTGGGACTGGATGGGATCGAACCATCGACCAAGCGGTTATGAGCCGCGCGCTCTACCACTGAGCTACAGTCCCAGAGGAAAAACCGCTTTTTCCACCTTATCCACCGCTTATACACTCACTTCAGTGCTTTATTAACAGACTTCTGTGCCGAGGGGCAGGATTGAACTGCCGACACAAGGATTTTCAGTCCTCTGCTCTACCACTGAGCTACCTCGGCGGTTTTTTCTTATCTATCCCACTATACAAAAGAAGAGACTCGGTCACGAATATTTTTCCTGCAGGAAAAATTTCTCGACCCCGCCTCGTGATCCGTCTTCTGACGGATAACACTCCGGCTTTCTCGACCCTTCATAAGCCAAGCAGTTGGCTTATTCAGCTCTTACAGACTCACTTCGTTCTTCTGTGCGTGCTGAGGGACTCGAACCCCCGACCCTCTCGGTGTAAACGAGATGCTCTAACCAACTGAGCTAAGCACGCGTCACACCTCTAGCGCTCACACTCGTCTCATTTGTATTTTATTCACACTGTGCGGAAGAGAGGACTCGGTCACGAATATTTTTCCTGCAGGAAAAATTTCTCGACCCCGCCTCGTGATCCGTCTTCTGACGGATAACACTCCGGCTTTCTCGACCTCACGAAAGTGAAGCAGTTCACTTTCTTCCTGGTCTCATCGTTCATTTCATTCACTCTGTGCCCAAGAGAGGACTCGAACCTCCAATCCCTTGCGGGAACTAGCACCTCAAGCTAGCGCGTATACCAATTCCGCCACCTGGGCAAATGACTCATTACTCACTTGCACCTATACACTGTATCAATTCTCTCTGTCTCGTGCAACAGGTAAAGAAAGAGGCCTTCTTAGGCCTCTGTTTTTTCAGTTGTTGTCTCTGCTACCACTTCTGCTGCCACCGGCGCTACCACTTCTTTAACTTTTGGCTTCATGCTGGCTTTGACCGGCACTTCCTTCAGTTTCTTACTCAGGAGCTTGGCACTCTTATCGCGAACGAAGTAGAGCTTAGAGCGACGAGCAGTGGTACGCTTCACGAATTCAATTTTCTGGATCTGAGCGGAAGAAAGAGGAAGAATCAGTTCAACGCCGATACCGCCAGACACTTTGCGAACGGTCATCGTTCGAGAAGCACTCTGTCCGCCTTTCAAAGCAATAATAGTACCCTGAAACATCTGGATACGCTCCTTTACCCCTTCTTTAATCTTGCGATAGATCTTAATCACATCACCGGCACGGAGCTCAGGCAGCTCAGAAAAGGACTTTCTCTGCTCTAAATTGAAGGCGATCAACTTCTGGTTCATAAACGTATCATTAAATCGGTTGCCTTCTGACAAAGCTGCCAGGAGACCGTCTGAATAATCAAAAAAGAAAAGACCTTAGAGTTCTTCCAAAAGGCTTTTCAAGGCCTCACCATCATAGCTCGATACTCTTGTTTCGTCAATATCTCGAAGCACCTGACGAAAATCCTCGGGAAGTGGCGAATGAAGGAGGTACTTTTTACCAAAAAGAGCGAATGAAAGCCTCGTAGCATGAAGCATGTGACGAGAAGAAAAGAGGAGGTCGCTTCGCTTCGTTCCTTTAAAGGTATAGAGCTTATCACCAACCACCGGATGACCGAGTGAGGAAAGATGGACACGAATCTGATGTGTTCGTCCCGTCTTCGGAGTGAGCATCACGAGATCATAGTCCTGATAGCGAGCAATCACCCGATAAAAAGTTAGAGCGGTACGTGTATTCCCCGGGAGATCCCCTGTGTAAGATTCGAGGTCGATCGCTCTACGTTTCAATTCACCCGGCTTGCGCATGAGAGCTGTATCGATCTTTCCTTCTAAGGAAGAGAGGTGTCCGTAAACCAAAGCAATGTACGTTTTTTCCGCCTCCCTGGTCTGAAAAACTTTCTTCAGTGCTCGGAAACTCTCCTCCGTTTTAGCTATAACCAAAACACCTGAGGTCTCACGATCCAAACGATGGACAATGCCAGGGCGAAGGGGGTCTTCGCCCACATTCTCGAGCATAGGATAGTGGGTCAATATCCACTGAGCAACCGTGACACCCGCGTAAGACCCGCCCTCATGCATCTGCACTGAAGCACCCTTATTGACAGCAATAATAGCTTCATCTTCGAATAACTTCTCAATAGCTACTGGTTCGCGCGAAGGTTTAAGCGATACCTGGACAGGGGCGATATCCTTCAGTACCTGGACCCTATCATGAGTTGCTACCAAGGAGCGAGGCAATACCCGCGCACCATTTAACAGAATCGTTCCTTCTTTAATATGTTCCGTCAAAAAAGCCCTCGAAAAAGATGGTTGCTCAGGGAATTTCTCGCGAAGAAGGACTGTAAGAGCACCATCAAAACGCTTGTCATTGAGGTGACGAGGAATTTCTAGCTCAAACGGCGCAACAAATGGCGTACTCGACATATTTTTTTAGATATAAACTATCTCCTCTTTCATCTTTCGGCTATACTAGAATCGTTATTCGTAAACTCTTTTTTATGCGTATCGCTTTTTTTGAGACCACGAAGGAAGATGAGCTCTATCTCCGAGAAAAACTTCCTTCATCCTACGATATTTCCTTTTTTCAGGAACCGCTCAGGGAAGAAAACGCTTCCATGGGGAGTGGTTATGATATTCTTTCTATTTTCATCTATTCCACTATTACTCCCTCGGTTCTTGAAAAGATCTCTGGGGTAAAAGCTATTATGACACGTTCTACTGGATTTGACCATATCGACCTCGTAGCCTGTAAAGAACGTGGTGTCGCCGTAGAAAACGTCCCTCATTATGGAGAAAACACCGTCGCCGAGCATACCTTTGCCCTTATTCTGGCACTTTCCCGTAATGTCCATAAATCCTACGCTCGTGGCCTGAAGGGTGACTTCTCTATCGATGGTCTCATGGGCTTCGATCTCAAGGACAAAACTCTCGGAGTTATTGGCACCGGACGAGTTGGGCTTCATGTTATTCGTATTGCCAAAGGCTTTGGCATGCATGTTGTTGCTTTTGATACCGAACGGAATACCTTTCTTTCTGAAGTTCTCCACTTCCAGTACGTCCCTTTGGAAGAAGTCCTGGCACACTCTGATATCGTCACGCTTCACGTTCCTTATAATGAACACACTCACCACCTCATAAATAGTGACAACATCACCCAATTCAAACGAGGGGCGCTCCTTATTAATACCGCTCGTGGCGGTGTTATAGAGAATGATGCTCTCATCTCGGGACTAGACCAGGGCATTCTCTCTGGCGCCGGTCTCGACGTTCTCGATGGCGAAGAGCTCATTAAGGAAGAAAGTCAGTGTCTCCATACTGAGTGCGGGACAGACGCCAAGGACCAGGAACAGAATAAAAACCTCCTCCTACGCGATAATGTAGTTTTTACCCCTCACATTGGATTCTACAGCGGTGAAGCCCTCAAACGTATTCTCGATACCACTATCGAAAATATCACTCATTTTATGGAGGGAAAGAGGACAAACGAGGTTCGCTAGATACAGATAAAAAGCCCCATGCACCACGAAACAACCCATAGAAAAATCCTCTGTAAAAAAGAGGATTTTTTTATTACAACACAGAACTATTGCTTGTGTCTAAAAAATGAAATAGTACACTATATGTTGTTGAAAATATCTTTTTTTTCCAAAAAAGAGTGTGCTTTTATGGCATAAAATAAGGTTATTTGACAGGCTCTTTTTCAGTCACTATTATAGGTAAGCGACCGAAACTTTTTTCCTGCAAAAAATAAAAAAATACAGCAGAAAAAAACGGTCACTTTATTCATTTTTATACACACGTCTATGTATCAAGATACCTGTTGCGGAGAAGGAGGCTGCCAGAACGAAGAAGAGGGGATTGAGCAGGGATTTTTCCCCGTTATCGGGAAAACGGTTCCCAGTATGGAATTTGATTATTTTCAGAAGGAGGCCTTTCACAGAGCTCACTTTTCGGACTACCGTGGCAAATGGATGATCGTCTTCTTCTATCCAGCTGATTTCACTTTTATCTGCCCTACCGAACTAGAAGAAATGCAAAATAACTACGCCAAATTTCAGGAGCTCGGAGCAGAAGTCCTCTCTGTCTCTACTGATACCAAGTTTACCCACAAAGCCTGGC
The DNA here is from genome assembly GCA_043739895.1 of Candidatus Moraniibacteriota bacterium. Lineage (GTDB taxonomy): Bacteria > Patescibacteriota > Minisyncoccia > Moranbacterales > UBA1568 > UBA1568. The sequence goes on along the minus strand of JAYUDH010000016.1, from coordinate 11,016 downwards.
ACGATCATTCTCCAGCGATCAAAAACATTGCCTACCCCATGGTAGCTGATCCGGCCGGCGATCTCGCCAAAACATTTGGTGTCTACATCGACGAAGGCGAGGATCGCGGACTCGCTCTTCGTGGCAGCTTCATCGTCGACCCTGATGGCGTTCTCCAGGCCTACGAAATTCATGCTAACAATGTTGGCCGCAGCGCTGATGAACTCTTGCGCAAACTTGAGGCCGCAGTTTTCGTGCGCACCCATGGTGGTGAGGTGTGCCCCGCTAACTGGAAGAAGGGCGGCAAGACACTCAAGCCTGGTATCGATTTAGTCGGTAAAATCTAATACTCTATTCTATGTCCGATATCTACACTGCCAAAGATTTTACACCGCTTCTTGGTCTTCCTGGTTTCAGCGATACCATGCTCAACAATCACTTCACGCTCTACCAAGGATATGTGAAGAATACCAATGCACTCGTAACGTTACTTGAAAACAAGGAGCTTGATACTCCTGAGTATGCAGAGCTTCAGCGTCGCCTCGGTTGGGAATGGAATGGTATGCGCCTCCATGAGCTGTACTTTGGCAACATGACAAAAGAAGCCGCTCCACTTGGAGCCGGAGCGTTGAAGGAAAAAATTGAACACATCTACGGGAGCATGGAAAATTGGCAGAAAAGTTTTTCTGGTGTTGGCGCTATGCGTGGTATTGGTTGGGTGATCCTCTATCTGGATCAGGAGAGCGGTGAATTATTCTCAACCTGGATCAATGAGCATGACGGTGGCCATCTCGCTGGTTGTGTACCACTCCTCGTTATGGATGTTTTCGAACACGCCTACATGACTGACTACGGAATCAAGAAGGCAGAATATCTCGAAGTATTCTTTCGTTCTGTCAATTGGAGCATCGTAGAAAAAAGATTTGCTCAGTAGGCAGCGTACTCTCGATACTAGTCTCTCTTCACTCACAAATAAAAAATAAATAACGGTCGTTTCATCGACTCAAGATAACTGTATGACCCTGGATCAAATCAAACGACGCGATGGAGAAGTAGTAGCCTTTGATCGTTCACGTATCGAATTAGCTATTACTTCCGCTTGTGATGCTATCGGAGAAACTGAAAAAGAATTTATCCCAAGCATGACCGACGAGGTAATCAATGACCTTGTTTTATCATGTGGCACGGGCGCCGAGAGCCACATTCCTTCGGTAGAAAAGATCCAGGATCTCGTCGAGAAGCACCTCATGAAAGAGGGGAAGTATGAAATCGCCAAAGCCTATATCCTCTATCGAGAAAAGCAAAACGAAAAACGCGACGAACGAAGAGAAGAGTTGGTACAACAGTTTGAAAAACACTCCATGAAAGTGACGAAAGCTGATGGATCAAAAGAACTGTTTGACGTTAAAAAAATAAAAACCGTTTTTGATCGTGCTGCTGTAGGGTTTGAAAAAAACTGTACTTTCGAGGAATTGATTGAGGCCTTCAAAAAAAATATTGTCAATGAAATTAAGACGGCTGATATCAGCAAGCTCCTGATCAAAACCTGTGTTGATCTTGTCACGGTTGAAAATATTTTTTGGCAAAACATCGCTGCCAGAATTCTCTTTGGCGATCTCTACAAGCAGGCTCTCAAGAATCGTGGTTTGGAACATAAGGATATTTATACCCCCGAAGCCTACAAACAACTCTTCGATTCGTACATCGAGAAGGGGTTGTACTACAAAGAGTTTTACCAATACTACTCGCCGGAAGATATTCTTGAAGCCGGCAAGCATTTATCAAAAGACACTGATACCAACTACGAGTACACCACGGTAGTTTCTTTTATCAAGCGCTATCTCTTGAATCCCAACAAAATCATTAACGAACTCCCGCAAGAAATGTATATGTCGGTAGCGCTCTTTCTTGCTATACCAGAAAAAAAAGAAGGGCGACTTGCCTTTGCTTTGAAGATCTACAAGCACTGTTCCGAGCAGCGTATCTCTCTTCCTACCCCAACGCTCCTCAACGCACGCACCAACTATCATCAGCTCTCGAGTTGCTTCAAGATCAATATTAATGACGACCTCCGTGCCATCTACCATGCGGTAGAAAATATGGCGCAGATATCTAAGTACGGAGGGGGAGTTGGTGTCTACCTTGGAAACATTCGCTCTCGCGGCAGCTCTATCCGTGGTGTCAAAGGGATGTCGGGCGGTGTCAATCCATGGGTCAAAGTAATCAACGACACCGCAGTCGCTGTCAATCAGCTCGGTTCACGTTTGGGTGCTATCTCTGTTACGCTCGATATCTGGCACCTCGATATCTATGATTTTCTTGATCTCCAAACTGAGACCGGCGATATCCGTGCCAAAGCCTTCGATATTTTCCCAGCAGTTTCCATCCCTGACCTCTTCATGAAACGCCTCAAAGATGATGCCGATATCACCCTCTTTGATCCACATGAAGTAGAAAAATTCTACGGCAAGCGCCTCCAGGATACATTCACCGAAGAGTTTGATGCTTTCTACCTCACTCTCGAGAAAGATGAGCGACTGGCCATGAAAAAAACAGTGAAGGCCAAAGAAATCTTCAAAAAATTCCTCAAGTCAACGGTGGAAACCGGCATGCCCTATGTTTTCTTCCGTGACACCGTCAATCGTCTCAATCCAAACAAGCACGTCGGCAACATCTATTCTACTCAGCTCTGTACCGAAATCTGTCAGAACACTTCGGCCACTAAATTTCTCGAAGAAACGATTGAGGATGGGAAAATTATCATCCGTTATGAACCTGGCGATCTCGTTGTCTGTAACTTAGCTTCGATCAACATCGCCACCGTATTCGAACCAGCCGTTATCGCCGATGTTTTTCCAGTGGTCATGAGAGTTCTTGATAACGTTATTACTTTAAACTACTATCCGATCAAGGAAGCTGAGCGTACTTCGAAGCGCTACCGCAGTGTCGGCTTAGGTTACCTGGGACTAGCTGAGTACCTCGCTACCCATAAGCTTGCCTATGACAGTGAAGCCGCCCGTCAAGAAGTGGACCGACTCTTCGAGCGCTATACCTTCCATACATATCGTGCTTCTATTGATCTCGCCAAAGAACGCGGGACATATGAACTCTATCCTGGCAGCGAATATTCCAAAGGCATTCTCTTAGGACGAACTTCAGAATGGTTCGAGAAGAATACCGGGAATGCTGCTGAATGGAAACAACTGTTTAGTGACATGAAGACTGCTGGAGTCCGCTTTGCCTATCATACTGCCCCTGCTCCAAATACCTCGACCGCTGGTGTCGTTGGCACCACTGCCGCCCTTCTCCCTATTTACAAGAAGTTCTTCGTCGAAACCAACCTCTCTGCACCGACGCTACGCGTTGCTCCGAAACTCTCTCAGGAAAACTTCTGGTACTACAAGGAATACATCAACATGGACATGAGTGATGTTATCGATATGATGGCCGTTATTTATCCCTGGATTGATCAGTCAATCTCCTTCGAATGGATGATCGACCCTGCCCGTGTCAGTCCTGCTCAGCTCTACAGTTACTACGTCAAGGCCTGGGAGCAGGGTATCAAGACCGTATACTATGTGCGTAGCCTCTCTGCAGAAGTGAAAGATGACTGTGTCAGCTGTAGCGGTTAATTAAAAAAGTCCCTCTATCATATTTACCACTCCTATGACCAACGCCATCGAAAGAAATCGCATGTTTAATCCCAAGGGGGACGATGCGGTAGAAGCACGTACTATTATCAAAGGTACTACCACGGGACTTTTCAACCTGAATGCCGTAAAGTACCCCTGGGCCAAATCTCTCTATCAGGTGATGATTGGTAACTTCTGGGTACCAGAAAAGGTATCGGGACTCAAAGATGACGCACGCATGTTTCATGCTGATCTGACCAAAGATGAGCAGACTGCCTATAAAGGTATCCTCTCCTTCCTCATCTTCCTCGACTCTATCCAGACAGTAAACCTTCCTCACTTCGCCGACTACATCACTTCCCCAGAAGTGAACCTCATTCTCGCTATTCAGGCCTATCAAGAAGCGATTCACTCCCAATCCTACGCTTCTATCCTCGAATCCGTGGTTGATAGCAATGAACGAGATGAAATCTACTACTTCTGGCGTACCGATGCCACACTCCTTGCTCGTAATCAGTACATCGGACAGATCTACCAGGATTTTGTTGACCAGCCATCTGATGAAACCTTTTTCCGTGGTATTGTCGCCAATTTTCTCCTCGAATCGATCTACTTCTATAATGGATTTGCCTTCTTTGACACGCTCGTAGATCACATGAAGATGCTTGCTACCGGACGCATGATCGCCTATATCCGTCGCGATGAACTGACTCATGTCACTATTTTTGCCAACATCATTCGTGAAATTCACCGAGAATTCCCTGAAATCTACAGCGAAGCCCTTATTAAGGAGATGATGGCAGAAGCAGTTAAACAAGAGATCGAATGGAGCAAGCACATTCTCGGCAATCGCCTTCCAGGTATCAATGGTGAAACGACTGAAGGCTATACCAAGTGGCTGGCCAATAATCGCCTGGCGATGCTCAATATCGACCCGCTCTATCCGGAAGCCGTCACTAACCCCTATAAACACCTCGACCGTTTGCAGGATACCAATGGCGATAAAGGAAATTTCTTTGAAACAACCGTTGTCAATTACACCCAATCAACGAGCATGAATGGTAGCTGGGACTTCTAATATCACAGCCAAGATATCTACTCATAAAAAAGCCCTTCCTCTGTGAAGGGCTTTTTGTTCCCGCGAGAAAAGTTTTTGTGATATACTATTGGCACAACTCCTTCTCTTTTTTTATGAAAAAAAATACAACCATTTTCCTCGCTCTTTTATTCGCTTTTTTTATCACCCTCTCATTTGCTTCCCCTTCTCATGCGCAAAGTCTCAACTATCAACTCCTCGAAAAAATCCCTGGCACTGCCGCGCTGAACGGAAGTGACCTTCCTGGATATGTCGGGGCAATCTATAAAGTTGCGCTCATTGTCGTTACTCTCTCAGCAGTACTCATGATCTCTATCGGTGGCTTTCTCTACCTCACAAGCGCAGGGAACACCGCCTCTATGAGTAACGCCAAGGGGATCATCTTCGATGCCCTTATTGGTCTGGTCATTGCCCTTTCCGCCTGGCTCGTGCTCTATGTCATTAACCCTGACCTGGTGAAGGTGAGTCTCACCACGCTCCCTCCGCTTCCCGCTTCGGTACCAGTGACCTCCAACCAAACGAGCTACAGCGGTACCGGCACCCCACCACCACAGTCTTCTATTGACCTCGCTGATGAAATTCTCAATAACTCAAATATTACCCTTTCACCAAACGGTAGCTGCAGTAGCGATTACGGAAAAGTAACGCCTGAAGACAACATAATTGATGTATCCAATGGAGATACCATGGCTGCCTGCTATGCTGGCACGAACTGCGCTAGCCAAGGAGATCAGGGTTGTGTTGAAAATGCTGTACGTCCCAGTGAAACCATGCTTCGTGCTATTAAGACAGTAGGACAGAGTTACAATTTTACCGTAACCAGTATTTCCGGTGGCCCACATGCTCTTAATTCAAAGCATTACACCGGACAGGCAATCGATATTTCTCCTGTCAGCCAGGTACTCATGGATGCTTTTGTTGCCGCCGGAGCCATAGCTCCAAGTGGCAACGCTACTTCTATGTGTGAAAAGGTTATTAACAACAAAGCAACCAGTGTTGACTGTACCACTGGTGGCGCCAACCACATCCATCTTATTTTCCCTTAAATACCTCGTTCGTACTCAGTATTGTTACTATGGCTAAGAAGATTTTCTATTTCTCGCTGAGCTTTCTGGTTCTCGTGCTTATTTTTCTCGCTGCCTATAACCTGGCCTTCAAGAATAACGTCAATGACCCTGTCGCTGACCCCTCTAAAAAAGCACCTGTAGCAGAAACTCCGACCGAAACAGCGCCGCTCTCTCAGGGGTCGGCGGAAAATCTCCTCAATGAGCGCATTCTTGGGGCGGCGGTCAGCGAAGACAATCTCCTCTATTATTACTCGATCGATGATCAGTCACTTAAAAAATCGACTCTCGAGGGGAAAAATAAAGTGGTTCTTCTCAGTAACCTCCCCGGCATTGCTTCACGCGTCCTTTGGTCACCAAAAAAGGACAAGGTGCTGATGTTTCTCAAACCATCGGAAGGCGGAGCTCTCTGGTACTCTATTAATATCGGCAATAAAGCGCTTATTCCGTTGAAAGGAGAGATTTCTCGTCTGGCTTGGGATAATGTCGGTGAAAAAATATTCTATCAGTACACCGATCCAGTGACGAAGAAACGCACCTTAAACAGCGCCAATGCCGATGGTAGCAACTGGAAAAAACTTACTGACCTTGGCGCCGCTGATTTTTTCCTCTCTTCCGTACCGCAAAATAGCCTTGTTTCCTACTGGAGCCGTCCCACGGCCTCATCAACGTCGCCCCTCGAAACTATTAGCGTTACCGGAGAAAACCACCGGACCGTTGTTTCAACCCTCTTTGGTGCCGACTACCTCTTTGCCCCAAATGGAGAGTACGCTGTCGGAAGCGCGAGTGAAACAAGTAATGGAAAAGATTTTTCGCTTCGAATTATCGATACAGCAGGAAAAGTCACTTCTCTCGCCATCCCGACACTTATTTCCAAAGTTACCTGGTCAAAAGATAGTCACGCGCTCTACTATGCCCTCCCGGGAGCGCTCCCAGGAGATGCCCTCTTGCCGAACGATTATTTTGAAAAACCACTCTACACCAAGGACACCTTTTGGAAAATCGATATAAGCTCCGGAAAAAAGACGCGCCTCATTGACCTGAAAGAAAATACCCAGGCTCTCGATAGCAGCGATCTCTTCCTTTCCCAAAAGGAAGATGTCCTCTACTTCACTGACCGCGTCAGCAAACGACTCTACCAGATAGAACTCTAACGCTGTAGAAAAGCCTTTTCAGAAGAGGCTTTTTCTTTTTGTTCAGGAAAGGGGAGAGAAAGGGTGATGAGAAGAAAGAACGCGTAAGCAAGGTCATTTTTAAAGTAGGGGGTGTCCACTATTCCGGACAATAGGAAGAGCGTGACCAAAGAAAGCATCAGAAGGGAGACCCGCCGTTTTTTTTCTTCGTTTTGAGAAGTTATTTGGCTGACGAGAAGGGTTCCAACTCGCCCTATCATGAGAAGAAATCCCAAAAAACCCACCGCCCCCGTGGCAAGAAATATTGCCAGAAAAATACTGTGCGGCTCAGGTACAGACCACTCAAGATAGGGAGGAAAAAGTGGTTGATACTTAAGATACAATGACTGAAATCTCCCTACGCCAATGCCAAAAAAAGGATGGTCGGTAGCAATCTTTATAGCAGCGCGCCAAATCATACCCCGAGAAGCAAGAGAGGAACGGGGATCCCCATAAAACAAAGAGTGCCACTTATCACTTCCCTGCTCAAGAGCTACTAGCCCCACAATACCCATACAGAGGAGTACCCCTCCATAAAAAAACGCTTTCCCAGGTCTACGAAACGCTCCGCCAAGGAGAGTGACAAAAAAAGCACCGAGTTCTCCTAACCAAACGCCGTACGAATGGGTGAAGAAGAGCGTCAAGCAGGCAATGAAAAAACCACTCGCGAGAAAAAATGGCTGCCATAAAGAAAAAAGTTGTTCCTTCTTCTTCCAACTAAAGAAAAAATAGAGAAGAATGGGGAGTGAGGGAGCAAGAAAAAAGGCGAGGAAGTTGGGAGAGGAGTAATCACCTGCGAGACGATGATCAAACGTGAGTTCGTTATGGACGATAAAAAGAATATTGCGAAACGCCACCAAGAGCATACTACACAACCATATATACAGCACTACTCTCCGTCGCTCTAGATTCTCAAGTTCTTGCCACAAGAGAAAGCTAAAGAGCGCGGGGAAGAAAAACCAGGATTTTATCATCCCGAGGCCCGTAAAAGAAAAAGGATTCAAAGAAAAAGACAGCGTAGCGCCCAAAAGAAAAAGTACCAGGCCGAGAGGAAAGAATTGATCCCCAAAAAATGGGCGTCGCAGAGGACGAGTGAGCCAGAATGAAATAAGGGCCAAAAGAAGCGATATCTCTGGAAGATATACGGGAACACCGAAAAAAAGAACCTTTACAGAGGCAAAGGGCAAGAGAGCAATAACTCCCAAAAGGAAAAGAAAAGTTACATTCCTACGAAGAAATATAGTCATGCTTGTATGATACACCGCTCGCCAGAAAAAGGAGAAGGACCGGGAGAACATGGACAGAAAAAAGTGATGTTTCGAAGAAAGAATGCCCGATAAAGAGGGAAAGTGAAATCACCACCGATAAAGGAAGCCACTCGCTTGTTTCCCGCCATACGACAAATGCCCACCATACTGCACACGTAAGCAAAGAAAGAAACAGGAAGAGACCAACCAATCCGAGTTCGAGAGCAATATCAAGATAGAGGTTGTGAGCATAGATAGGCTCACGGTACGTGGCAGTTGGTTTTACAAGAAGAGGATAATTCCCGAGGCCAACACCAAGAAACGGCCGCTCTGCTATGTGACCCAGGGCCTCCTGCCATAGTCGCAAGCGCTCCACATTTGATCCATCTTGATGGGAGAAGCTAGAAAAAAGACGGGTTCCAATAGGGCTAAAGAAAAGCCCCACGACAATAATACTCCCAAGCGCCAGAGGAATCACAATACGGGAGCGGGAGAAACGAGTGAAGGCGCTAGTGCTCAATAAAAAGACCACAGCCCCAACCACAAGCCCAAGATATCCGCCACGAGAAAAGGTGAGGAGATCGGCAACAAAAAGAGTTATACTCACTATCCGCCAAAAATCTTTTTTTGTTTCATTTCTGAGGGCTAACGCCACTGCTACTGGAAAGGCCATCCCTATATAGAAAGAAAACATGTGTGGGTCAGGGAAAACTCCTGATGCTCGAAGCAACGTTTTCCCAGAAATGTTTACGAGAAGGCTCGGATAGGTCGCCACCGTCTCCCCAAACGCTGTTCCAAGAAAAAAGGGGAGAATTTTTTGTGTTAAGAAAGAAAAAGGTGTCGCTACCCCCACAATAAACTGTGAAAGGAAAATGAAAATACCACTTACTGCCGCGAGAAAAGCGCCTAAAACATAGGCGCGTAAGAAATCAATCTTCGCAGTTGATGATTCTTCGAACCAAGAGGTAAGCACCAGGAAAAGAGGGAGAAAAGAAAACAGAAACAGTGCCTTTCTCTCCGAAAAAGAGGCTTCTTTCGCCCACAAAAAAGAGCTACTGGCGAGAAAAAGAAAAGAGAGGAGAAAAAAGGAGGGGAGAAAAGGAGGAAAGAATATTTTTTTAGAAAGAAGGCCACAGGCCACCCAAAGAAAGATTAAAAGAAGAGTGAGCACACGAATAACCGCTAAATCAATGCCTGGTACAGGTGAAAGAGCCCACTGAAAAGGGATGAGGAAAAAATAAGCGCTATATATCAATCGCATAGAATTTTATAATCCATGGACCATTCGGTGCCAGAAATGAACAATGAAGAATTCAAAACGAGGTCGGTGCTTCTTAAAATACTGTTCTTGTGAACGATAAAAGATTCTTTTTTGATGTTTCCGTGAAGAAAAACTTTTCCCTCCTTGGTGAAGAAGGGTATAACGTGGGTCCTGAATGATAGGAGCACCTCTTTCTTTTGCCCGCAAACAGAGATCGACGTCTTCAAAATACAGAAAAAACCGTTCATCGAAGCCGCCGAGATCCTGAAAAGTATCCTTTGAAATAAAGAGGCCCCCGCCACTCACCCATTCTACAGGGAAATGTCTAAAAAAATGGAATGGTAAGAAATTATTTTTGAGGAGACGAAGCAAAGTAGGCACTCGACCACTACTCCATTGCTCTTTCCCTCCCTTTTTATCCATAAGCGTCAATCCAACTATACCGGAGAAAGATTCCCTCAAAAAAAGGGGGTATATTTCATGCAGCTGCTCGCCTGGCCACTGCGTATCTGGATTGAGAAAACCCAAGACATTCCCTCGCGCCCTCTTTACACCATAATTTACCCCGCCTCCAAAGCCACTATTTTCTAAGGGAGAAAGGATCTGGAAAGGGAAGTGCTGCGAAAGCTGATTGAGAGCGGTGCGCTCCCGTTGGTCATTATTCACCACAATAACCTCAAAACACGACCAATCTGATTCTTTTGAGAAAAGGCTTTTTAAAGCCAATGATAGATACCAGAGGCTCCGGTAGTTAACAAAAATGAGAGTGATCTTTGGATTAGCGGTCATGGCAGAAAGAATCAAATGCTTGGCGGACGATCAGTGCGTTCTTCTTCCTGAAAGCTACGTCAATAGTATTTTTTAGTTTCCGCATTGTACCATACAACAAGAAATAAGGGCGACGCCAAGAATAGCTGTGCTTTTCAAAGAAAAGAAGTCCCGAAAGCACGAGATAATAGAGTTTTTTCGGGTTTTCCTGGCTCTGTTCAGAATGGAAAACATGAGCGCCTGGGACAGCAAGAGAAAGGAACCCTCCCTTTCTTGCTCGGATTGATAGGTCGGCATCCTCATAATAGAGGAAGAAGCGCTCATCTAGTGCCCCTACAGTGGCGAGAACCTCTTTCTTAATAAGAAGGGCGCACCCGGTAAGAAATTCGCTCTCGTGCCATTTTTGAGCCCATTCAGCTGGGCTCGGGAGAACATGAGTTGTGCGCATTCGAAAAAATGAAATAATTCCTTTACCAAACCATAGTTTTCCCCCCTCTGTCTCAAAAATATATGGGCTGAGTAGTCCAGCACGGGGACATCCTTGTGCCACTGCGATGAGAGAGGTGAGGGTGTCCTTGCTCGTGGTAGCGTCATTATTAAAAAGCCATACATACTGAGCACCTCTCGTCAGCGCCGCCTCGATACCAATGTTCATCCCTTTAGCAAAGCCACTATTTTCACTGTGTGCTATGAAGTGCTGTTCAGGAAATCGCTGTTTGGCGAGAAGAAGAGAGCCATCTTCCGAAGCATTATCAACTATAACAAGAAAAAAGTTCTCGTAATGAAGCCGGAGTAAA
>JAYUDH010000015.1:0-2292 GCA_043739895.1 Candidatus Moraniibacteriota bacterium | reverse complement strand
GCAAGTTCAAGGGTGGATTGGCCGACCATAGCGCCAAAGTGACTGCTCTTCATACGACTACCCACCTCATGCTGGCTGGACTCCGCAAGGAACTGGGAGAAGGTGTACACCAGGCAGGGTCAAATATCACCGAAGAGCGAACACGCTTCGATTTTACCCACGGAGAAAAAGTTTCGCGTGAGATTCTCGATCGTGTGGAGAACTATGTGAATAGCGCTATCGCTTCGCAGGCCACTGTCACAACAGCCATCATGGATAAGATAGCAGCCAAAGAAGCGGGCGTGGAGGGAAGTTTCTGGGAAAAGTATCCAGAAAAAGTGACCGTCTACCGTGTTATGGCTCCCGATGGTACTATCTACTCTCAGGAACTCTGCGGTGGCCCCCATGTGGTTACGACAGCTGATATCGCTTCCTTTGGAACATTCAAAATTACCAAAGAGGAAGCTTCTTCTGCTGGGGTAAGGCGTATCAAAGCGGTACTCCAATAAAATACTTCGGTACACCTTCGGATATTTTCTTTTTCTTTCTCCGGGTACCGTCGGTCACAGATGTGATGAGTGCGCCGCTAGAAATGGGTGCTATGCGATTCCTAGAGCCCATAAGCCCATTTCTCGGTAAAGCGAGTCAGATCTGTTCGACGGTCACGAAAGGGGAAGAAAAGGGAAGTATCGAAGGGTGTGCATCTTCCATATCAATGCCTGTTGACAGGAGAAAGAAAATACGGTAGAGTGGACAGGTATATTAATGGCTCACTTTTGGCGTATGTTGGCGATTATCAGAACTGGCGGAAAGCAGTATAAGGTCTCTGTAGGAGATACGGTTAAAATTGAAAAGCTCGAAGCAGAAGTAGATGCTACGATCAAATTTGAGGTGCTCTTTGTTGGCGACGACAAAGCAGTGCATGTTGGTACCCCTGTTTTGGAAAAAGCGATTGTAGAAGGCAAAGTGGTTGCCCAGGATCGTCATGATAAGGTAAAGGGTATCAAGCACAACCCAAAGAAGCGCTACTTGGTACGTTATGGCCATCGCCAGATGTATACCGAAGTAGAGATCACTAAAATTTCTGCCTAAATTCAAAAACCGCTCACAAGAGCGGTTTTTTCTTTGTTAAAACAGATTAATGAATGAGAAATGAAAAGGCGGACTCGATTATTTCTCGAGTCCGCTTTTGTGGCTACAGGGGAAGCCTGTTAGCGATTGAGGGGGTGGCGGAAGTCGCCAGCCATCGTGCCGGGGGCAGCGCCGAGGACGAAGTCCAGACGTTCCGTCATGGGCAGGTCACTCCCGCGTGGAAGCGATGCCACAGCGGCTGCGGCCACGATCGGCAGATGTGCCACCGGCACGAATTTTCCAGCCATATTCGGTTCGAAGGGCTGGAGGTCCAGGGCAGTGCCATCCGGAAACAGTGCGTACATGTCGTCTCTCCTGTCTGTGTCTGGTTGCGGGAAGGAACACTGGTATTATACCAGTTCCCTACGATTTGTCAAGGCTGCGCTGAGGGTCTGCTCATCGGCATATTCGATGTCGCCACCTGTAGCCAGACCACGTCCAATACGCGTTGTTTTGACCGTCAGAGGCTCAAGTTTCTTTTTCAGGTATAAAGCGGTCAGATCACCCTCGGTGGTGGGGTTCGTAGCCAATATGACCTCTTTGATACCCTCATCCGAGACACGGTGAAGGAGTTCGCTAATACGGAGATTCCCACTATTATCATTTTTACCACTCTCCAAAAGGCCGCCGAGAACGTGGTACAGGCCATTGTAGATACCAATGCGCTCAATAGCGATGACGTCGAGCGGTTCTTCAACAACACAGAGGGTGGTTGTCTCACGTCGTCCATTGGCACAGATATCACAGAGTTCACTTTCGGCAATATGAAAACAACGGGTACAGCTCTTGAGTCGGGGAAGTTCTTCGAGGCTCTCAGCAAAGTGCTGGAGTTTTTCTGGGTCCTGCTTGAAAAGGTAGAGGACAATACGTTCCGCCATCTTAGGTCCCACTGACGGTAGGGCGGAGAAATGAGCGATGAGTGATTGAAAGGCTTTTGGATACTGCATAGTTAAATATAGCTATTGAAATTGGTTTTCTGGTGTATTTCTTTCTTCATCCGTTTCTCTCGGTAACATTTCTTATGAACGTATCGGTAACAGTGAAGCGTGACGGATGGTCTCGACAGGACAGCTCACTGTTCGATGGAGTGAGTAAGAAATGTTCGAGAGAAATATCGGGGAAGAAAAAATATTCCAGAAAGCCAGTATTTTTTCTTTTTTTATTCGTGCGCTTTTTCCAATG
>JAYUDH010000014.1:0-2301 GCA_043739895.1 Candidatus Moraniibacteriota bacterium | reverse complement strand
CTTTTCAAAAAAATAATCCCCAACTCGTACAGCCTCTTGGGAAAATTTTTGAGATCGGAGAAAAAATTGGCGTACAAACAACAACCGGCGTTATTTTCTTGGAAGAGGTGCAACTCGAAGGAAAAACCACCCTCCCTATCCGTGAGTTCCTACGAGGCAACGAAAGTCTCATGGGAAGCCTCTTCGAATAAATCTCAAGAAACATGAACTCCTCTCCTCAAAAAAAGAATATTCGGGCCGTGTTCGTTGGCAGCATCCTGATTCTTCTCGTTGGTGGATCATTCATTTTTCGATCACTCAAGAGCACTCCACCAAAGGAAACAAGTGAAGAGGATGCTGTCATTAATACCAGTAAAAACGAAAGTGATATTCCAGCAATAACTGCCGATGTTGTTCGCCAAAAAATCCTTAATGGTGAGCCCATTCAGTTCTTAGAGATCCGAGATCAGGAGAGTTACCAATCAGAACATATTCCCCACTCCCTCTTCCTTTCATCAGGAGCACTCAATTCCTTTGTCCCAGAAAAGAATGAAATCCCTGTCATTGTCCTTTCGAATAAGGACACACAAGGAATCGAGGTCGTAAAAAATGTTCTCCGTCAAAAATCCTACAATGCTTTTCTGCTCAAAGGCGGGTTCGAGGAATGGCAACAAAAAGGCAATCAAATTATCTCTTCCGGCAACCAAAACTCCTTCCTCGATCAGTCAAAAATTACCTACATTACACCGCCTGAAGTACTCAAAGCCATGAACAGTGAAGATGCTAACCTCATCATTCTTGATGTTCAGCCTGAGACAAGTTATCGTAAAGTGCACATCAAAGGAGCCATCAATATCCCCCTTGATAGCCTCGAGAAACGATCCCAAGAAATACCTCCAGGAAAAAATATTATCGTCTATGGTGAAACAGAATTAGCATCCTTCCAGGGAGGTGTCCGCCTTTCGGATCTCAATTTCTTTGCCACCAAGACCTTAAGTAACGCCCATACCCTCGAGAAAGAGTCAGGTCTTCCTCTTGAGCCCTAGGCACCATCATACAAAAATACCCTTCATATATCACAGACGGAGGGTATTTTTGTAAGGCAATAATGAATCTAGACAATAACAGCAAGGATATCTTTATAGCTCGTGAGGAGATACTTCTCCCCCTGTACAGTAATTTCCTCTCCACCATAAAGACGGAAGATCACCTTTTCCCCAGTTTTTACTCGTATCTTCTCGCTCTCTCCAATAGCCATCACTCTCCCAAATTGAGAACGGTCTTCCTTCGCTGTTTCCGGGAGAAAAATACCTGCCTCTGTTTTTTGCTCCGCTTTTTCTATTTGAATCAAAACATTTTCACCAAGCGGTCGAATGGGTGATTTTTTCATAGCTGTCATTTTAATGCTTCTGAATACTTTCCATAAAATAAGCGTCGAGCTGCTTCCAGGCTCGTTCCTCTTCCCCGACTTCTATCATGACAAGAGCCTCCGTAAAACGTTTATCAAGAGGATCCTTCTCTGCCTCAGAACGAAACCATTGTCTCTCTATACCGATATGCTCTGCCAAGGCACCGTCAGGATCGATCATATCTGTTATAACGACATCCCTTTTTACATCAAGCGATCCATGGAGAATGTAGTCTCGCCGATTCTCTGAGGGCTCTTTTTCAGCAATTTTCTCTGCCAGTGAAGAAATATCCGCCTCGGATAAGCCCTGTATACGATACGATAGCCAACCTATCTGGAGAGGCCATTCTAAAGACTTGAGGGATGTTCGTTCGTGACGAGCGCTCATTTGTTCATCATCTCCTATCACGGGTTGTTCAAAAATACTCCCCATACAAAGTGTTTTATTTCTTTATCAGATTCATCACTTCTTCGAGTGCTTTATCAAGTTGAGGATCTCGTTTGTTATTTCTATCATCAAGCGTTATCCCTACCTCAACGTCAGGCGAAATACCAACTTTATGAATCTGTTTTCCTGATGGAGTAAGCCAACGAGCCACCGTTACTTTGACCGATGTATCCTTACTCACCGGGATGAGCTCCTGAACAGATCCTTTTCCGAAAGATTTTTTCCCTACCAAAACAACGTTTTCGCGATTGTCACTCAATGCTCCAGCGAGAATTTCAGAAGCACTCGCACTCCCCTCATTAATAAGAATCACAGTAGGTATTTGACTTAAGACATCTCCTCCTCTTGCTTTCAATTCTTTACGCTTTCCCTGACCGTCCTCTTCAAGGACCACTACCTTGTCAGATGGAAGCATGAGGCTCCCCATAGCAACAGCGGTTTCCAAGAACCCACCGGGATTATTGCG
>JAYUDH010000013.1:0-6031 GCA_043739895.1 Candidatus Moraniibacteriota bacterium | reverse complement strand
GGAACGATGATGCCGGTGACGATCATGACAACGCCAGCAAGAAACAGGCAAGCAATGGTGGTCGCAAAGGCGACATCAAGAAATTTCACGTTGATGCTGTATCCGCACAGCACGACCTTGTCCATCTTAAGCAGCGGACGAGTTCCTTGGGAATTTTTCATGGCCAACTCCTTGTGGTTTGTCTTGCAACAAAGAGAGGAGGTAAAAGTACCTACTCAAATTATCGATTGTTATTGTTAAAAAACCGTCTGAAACGACAGTCAATATTTTCACAAAAAAGAGCACATGTCAATAAGCATGGCTCTTTTAAGCCTCTCTAGAAAATTGTAACCCTCCTCAATGTTCGTTTTTGAGATCTTTCAAAAATGACCTCACCTATGCCCGCTTGAGAGAAAAGGAGAAGGCTTCACCATCGAGTGTCACCGTTTCACGATACTCAGCATCAGTGAGTTCACCGCTCTCTACTTCTGTGGCCAGCACTTCTTTGGCAATTTCATGTTCAAAAGTTTTAAAAACATTTTCTTTGCCGACGGAACCAAGCACGATACGATCCTCTACATTGAAGCCTGCCTTTTTCCGTCCCTCTTGAATGGCACGAATAATTTCCCGAGCTTCCCCTTCCAATTTCAACTCGGGAATAATTTCCAAATCAAGCATATTAAAGAAACCGTCTTCGTCCGTGTAATCAGCGCTATCATACTCCTTCACATTTAATTCTTCTTTCACTATCTCTTCTAACTCATTACCTAGTGGACGAGCATGAACTGCTCGCAGCGGTTGTCTCACTTTTATTTTGTTTTCTGTTCGACTCTGCAATCCTGCAGAGACAATAAACCGAGCAAGCTTCATGTCTTCATTCAATTTCTCATCAATCAAGCTATCATCTGCTTCCGGATAATATGCCAAGTGTACCGATTCCTCCCCTGTCAGATTCTTATACATCTCCTCTGCCAGAAAGGGCGTGAAAGGAGCCATCAGTTTCGAAACCGTTACCAGTACGGTGTAGAGGGTCTGATATGCCTGTTCCTTATCACCATCGTCTTCTGACTTCCAGAAACGCTTGCGACTGCGGCGGATGTACCAATTGGAGAGATTATCGACAAACGGACCGAAGGCGCGCGTCGCCTTGTGGAGTTCATAGCGACTCATAGCACCATCAACTTCTTTTATCAGGAGCTGTAATTCCGAAAGCATCCAGCGATCAAGGAGATTCTCTGAGGACTTGGCATTCTCCTTCGGCTCCCAGTGATCAATCACCGCATAGGTAGTGAAAAAGGAATAAGAGTTCCACAGCATACGAAACACGTTGCGCATGATGTCCGACAAATCACGCTCGGAGAAGTTCAAGTTCTCCGCGGCCACCACCGGCGAAGAGAGGAGGTAGTAACGAAGAGCATCAGCGCCATACTTATTCAAGATCTCCATCGGGTCCGGATAGTTCTTGAGGCGTTTCGACATTTTCTTGCCATCCTCAGCCAAAACAATACCGTTCACGATGACATTCTGAAAAGCATTACTGTCTTTGATAGCTGTCCCGATGACATGCTGGTAGTAGAACCAGGCGCGAGTCTGATCGACACCCTCTGCAATAAAATTAGCAGGGAAAGTCTTTTCAAACTTCTCCTTGTTCTCGAAAGGATAGTGATCCTGAGCATAAGGCATCGATCCACTATCAAACCAGGTGTCGAGCACGTCGGGGATACGATGCATGGTGTCGTGACACTTAGCACACGGCATGGTCACTGTATCGACGATGTGTTTATGGAGATCATCTACTTCCATACCACTTGCTTCTTCGAGTTCACTGACAGAACCAAAGACGCGCAGTTCTCCGCACGAACATTTCCAAATAGGCATCACGGATGCCCAGTAGCGCTGGCGGCTGATGGACCAGTCGCGCGCGCCCTCAAGCCACTTCCCCCATCGCCCCTCTTTGATATGTTCTGGTGACCAGTGAATATCCTTGGCCAGTTCCAGCATGCGTGGTTTGATTTCCGTCACCCGGACAAACCATGATGAAGTCGCATAATTGAGGAGCGGCGTATCACAACGCCAACAGTGCGGATAACTGTGTTCGTATTTTTCTTTAGCAAAAAGTGTCCCCTGTTTGGCAAGGTACCGAATAATCTCGATGTCCATCTCCTGGGGATTCTCTCGTGGTTTCACCTGCTTGCCGGCGAAATCAGTTACCTCAGCCTTCATCGTCCCGTCCATATGGACATGCTGCACCCACGGCAGGTTATTGGCTTTACCTAACTGCATGTCGTCTTCACCAAAGGCTGGCGCCTCATGAGCAATCCCCGTTCCCATGTCAGTCGTCACAAAATCGGCATGGTAGATCTTCCAACCGTTCTCACGATGTTCGAGTGTTTCATCATTCGCGTAGTAGTCAAAGAGCGGCCGATAGGATTTTCCTACCAACTTCTTTCCCGTATATTCTTCCACCACCTCATATCCTTCCTCTCCAAAGATCTTTTGAAGGAGATCTTTGGCCACGATAAAACGCACCACCTCACCCGTTCCCTCATCTTTTTTCTCGATGGTGACATACTGAAGATGCTCATTCACTGCCAGGGCAACGTTCCCTGGCAAAGTCCATGGTGTCGTCGTCCAAGCCAACACAGAGGTTTTTATTGATTCCCCTAGTAATTCAAACTCGGCCGTCACGGCCAGATCCTTTACATCCTTGTAACCTTCGGCTACCTCCGACTGTGATAGAGTCGTCTCGCAGCGCGGACAGATGTGCATAGTACGGTAGCTCTCGTAGACTAACCCCTTATCCCACAACTCCTTAAAGACCCACCAGACACTCTCCATAAAAGTCTTGTCCATGGTGCGGTAAGCGTGCTCCATATCAGCAAAGCGACCGAAGCGATGCATCACCGTCTTCCACTCTCCGACATATTCCAGCACCTTAGATCGGCAGATCTCGTTAAACTTGGCCACGCCCAGTTCCTCAATTTGTTTCTTGTGGGTAATGCCCAGTTCCTTTTCAGCGATGTTCTCAATCGGCAGACCATGACAGTCCCAGCCCCACTTACGCTCCACACGGTAGCCCTTCATAGTGAAGTAGCGCGGCACCGTGTCTTTGATGGCGCTTGCGACAATGTGCCCATAGTGTGGTGTTCCGGTCGCAAACGGTGGGCCATCGTAGAAACTGTAGAGTTTATCGGCTGGTCTTTGGGAAATAGATTTTTCAAAAATCTTTTCGGCATCCCAAAATTTGATGATCTCTTCTTCCATCTTCGGGAAACTGACTTGTGATTCGACTTTCTTGAACATAGGTATGAATGAAAATAAAAAATCCCTCACACAAAAACTGTGCGAAGGACGTTTGAAGAATTCAAAACGTGGTACCACCTTGCTTCCCCACCAGTGGGCGGGCTTATTTATGGGCTATAACGGGCCTCCCCGGCGAGTTCTACTTCCCCTTCAGGGATTCTTCTCGCGGCTCCAGAGCGATAACTCTTTCATTGCCTTTGTGAAGCCATAGTAACAAAGAAGCAATCGGAAATCAAGGGTGTCTACTGGAGTTCTCTTGAGAAAATTCTCTGGGGCGACTTTGTAGCTGAAAGCAGATCTTTTTGTGAAACGAAAAGTTTCAGCTACAACGTCAGTGAAAATCTCGCTGGGATTTTCACGGCCCAAGAGAGTTATTCTCAAGAGAACTCACTTCTACTTGTAAGATATGTTCATTCAAGAGAATTTTCTCGGGAAAAGTTAAGACGCCTCTGGAGAGAATTTATATCCCCTACCTACCCCCGCACTGCCACCTCCTCTGCGACACTTGAGAACCGTTTGACGATACCTTCCATGGCTTCCGGTGAAAAGGGATGATACGTAGCGAACAACGGGTTGAGCGTGTGTCCCGGACGAAAGGTCTGGAGGTAGTAGCGCTTGGCCCCACCAAGGAGCGCTGTCATTTCTGTTAACACTTCTTCCGAATGTATCTCCTGAATCATCGTCGTCCGAAACTCGTAGGGAACATCTGCCGCTTTCAGAAGTTCCATGCTCCGTTTGATAGATTCCGTTTTCACTCCTGTGCCAACAAGCTGAGGATACTCTGAAAGCGATGTCTTCACATCCATGGCCACGTAATCCAGTAGCTTCTCTTGCAATAGTCTTCTAAGCATCTCAGGATGATGACCATTGGTATCGAGCTTGACCAAAAATCCGCGCTCCTTGATCTTTTGAATGAACTGCGGCAGATCAGCCCAAATGGTTGGCTCGCCCCCTGATACCACCACCCCTTCCAAAAGCCCCTGTCGCTTATCAAGAAAATGAAAGAAGGTCTCTTCGGCAATGAAGTTCCCTTGAAGTTCACGAATCTTTTCTGGTAATACGAATTCGGGGTTGTGACAAAAACCACAGCGCATGTTACAGCCCGGCGTAAAAGCGATACAAGCCACCCGATCAGGATAGTCGAGCATGGTGAATTTTTGGATGGCCGAGAGTTTCATATAGTTACTCTGCACCCGCTTCCCCGTAGCGCGACTCGAACGACACATTATCAGCCACGCACTCCTCAAAATGCTTGCGCGAATAGTGTTCAGCTTTCTTACCAACATTGAAATGGGAGACGGGGCGATGATAGCCCATCACGCGGGTCCACACTTCACAACGGGTACGCTTGGCGTTGATTTGTTCCTGGGTCATAATGTTGTCTGATTATTTTTTATGTTCTTTTTTCGTCGTGGCGCTGGCGTAGGTCTTACGATACTCCTCATCAAAACGTTCTCCACCTACTCCCAGTTCCCGGTCACACTTCGGACAGAAGTCGTACTCGCCTGAGAGGTAGCCGTGCTTCGGGCAAATCGAGAAGGTCGGCGTAATGGTGATATAGGGTAGGCGGTAGTTACTCAAGATCTTTCGTACCAGATTACGACAAGCCTCTGGCGTGGAAATCTTCTCATTCATATAACAATGGAGTACGGTGCCGCCTGTGTACTTGGTCTGGAGATTGTCTTGCAGATCAAGGACTTCGAAAACATCATCGGTAAAACCAACCGGCACCTGGGAGGAGTTGGTATAGTAGGGCGCTTCCTTGGTTCCGGCTTGGATGATATCCGGGAAACGTTTCTTATCTTCCTTAGCAAACCGGTAGGTCGTCCCCTCTGCCGGCGTGGCCTCCAGGTTGTAAAAATTCTTGGTCTCCTCCTGAAAGGACCTGATCTTCTCCTGCATAAAAACCAGTACCTCTTCAGCAAAAGCATTGCCGTTTTTAGTAGTAATATCTTCCGTGTCTCCGGTAAAATTGCGGATGGCCTCGTTCAAACCATTGATCCCTATGGTCGAGAAATGATTCTTGAGATAGCCCAAATAGCGCTTGGTATAGGGGAAGAGGCCTCGGTCGATCCACTCCTGAATGACTTTGCGTTTGATCTCAAGTGAGGTCTTCGCCAGCCCCATGAGGTGTTCGATCTGAGCAAAAAACTTTTCTTTGTCCCCTTTAGCTAAATACCCGATGCGTGCCGCGTTGATCGTCACCACGCCGATCGATCCCGTCATCTCGGCCGAACCAAAGAGTCCCCCACCGCGTTTTCGCAGTTCACGGAGATCAAGTTGGAGGCGGCAACACATCGAGCGCACATCACTCGGATTCAGTTGCGAGTTGATAAAATTCTGAAAGTAGGGCGTGCCATACTTAGCCGTCATTTCAAAGAGTGGCAGATTTTTTGTACTCTCCCAATCAAAATCCTTACCGATATTATAGGTCGGGATAGGAAAGGTAAAGGTGCGACCATGGGCATCGCCATGAGTCATAATCTCAATAAAGGCTCGATTAACGATATCCATTTCCTTACCCAGCTCACCAAAGGTATAGGTAAACGGCTCGCCCCCCAGGAGGAGGCGTTTTTCTTTCAAGTCCTCAGGGCAATCCCAATCGAGCGTGATATTGGTGAAAGGCGTCTGCGTCCCCCAACGCGAGGGAATATTTAAATTGAAAACAAGCGACTGCAAATTCTGATATACATACTGATAGAGGGCATCAGCGACATAGGTCTCCTCTTTTTTGTTGGAAGGAAATTTC
>JAYUDH010000012.1:0-6091 GCA_043739895.1 Candidatus Moraniibacteriota bacterium | reverse complement strand
GAGGGAACGCAATTGTTTGCTGATATTACCAAACGTAATATTGGGAAGCCGGTCGCTATCTTTTTGGATGATGAAATAATTAGTCAGCCAACCGTGCAGAGCGAAATCCCGAATGGTCAGGCGGTCATTACCGGAAATTTCACCATGAAGGAGGCGAATGACCTCGTGAAACGTCTCAATGAAGGGGCTTTACCGGTGCCAATTACTCTCGTTGGTCAGCAGAGCGTCGACGCTTCCTTGGGGGAGGATGCTTTGCAGAAGAGCCTCTTGGCAGGACTGGTGGGCTTGGGCGCTGTTGTTATCTTTATGATCTTTTACTATCGCCTTCTCGGAGTGGTTGCGGTCTTGGCACTCCTTCTCTATTCAGCCATGCTTCTCACTCTCTTTAAGTTATCGGTCTATACCCCTTTTGCGATTACAGTGACTCTTTCGGGTATTGCTGGTTTTATTCTTTCTATTGGTATTGCTGTTGATGCCAACGTCCTCATATTTGAACGGACACGAGAAGAGCTCTCTTATGGTAAAGGTGTCGTTCGCTCTATCAAGGAGGGATTCCGTCGTGCTTGGCCAAGTATTCGTGATGGCCATGTGTCCACGCTCATCACGACCGTTATCCTCATTGCTCTGGGGACAGGCTTTGTAAAGGGTTTTGCTGTCATTCTCGCACTCGGTGTACTTCTGTCTCTCTTCACAGCTGTTGTTTTGGTTCGTATCACCACCACTTTTTTGGCCGGTGACTGGATGGAACGTCATCCGAAGCTCCTTGTTTCACCAAAGAAGCCGCTCGAATAAATTCTGTTTCACCTTTTTGGTATGCTCAAAATCATTCAGAAAAGAAAATACGCTTACACCTTCTCCCTTCTTCTCACGGGAGCGAGTATCGTACTCATTATAGTCTGGGGACTGAAATTTGGTATTGATTTCAAAGGAGGGACATTGATGGAAGTGCGTTTTTCACAGGATCCGGTACCACAGGTACAACAGGTAGAAACCAGCCTTTCTGATCTTTCTTTGAAGAGCCTCACCATTCAACCAACTGATAATCGGGGTATGCTCCTGCGCTTTCTCGCTTCTGATGAAACCGCCAATGATCAGGTACTGGCCAAGCTGACCGCCCTGGATCCGAATATTACTCAGCTCCGCACTGATTTTATTGGTGGCTCTGTCTCTGATCAGATTAAGAAGAATGCGGTAACGGGTATTATTCTTTCGGTTGTCGGTATCGCTCTCTACATTGCTTGGGCCTTTCGTCGCGTGTCGGGTATTGTGACGTCATGGGAATATGGTCTAGGCGCGGTCATTGCCTTGGCGCACGATATTATTATTGTTATTGGACTCTTTGTTATTTTGGGACATTACTATGATGTGGAAGTAGGGATCCCTTTTATCGCAGCCCTCCTTACTATCTTGGGTTATTCGGTCAATGACACGATTGTTGTTTATGATCGGGTGCGTGAAAACTTGATGCGGAGCAGCAAAAAAGAGCACTTCGAAGGAATTGTGAATCGTTCGCTTAATGAGACGCTTGGTCGTTCCATCAATACTTCGCTCACAGTCATTATTACTCTCATCGCGATTGTTCTTTTCGGGAGCGATAGTATCCGTTACTTTGGGGTAGCTCTTTTGGCGGGAGTGGTTTTTGGAACATATTCCTCGATCTATATTGCTTCCGCTCTGCTTGTGACACGGTATACTATGAAGATGAAGGACCGATAAGGGGAGAGAGTTGAGTCATTTGTTCAATACACTAGGAATAAAAAAATATGAATTGGAATCCATTTTCAAAAGACGAAAAAAAAGATGAAAAGAAAGAAGAGGCTCTCCCAACGATTGCCGGGCTTCCTGCACCGAAAGACATGAGCATGCTTCAGCGTTTTGCTATGAAGCGTCTCATGAATATGAGTCCTGTCGAGCGGGAGAAGACGCTCCGTAAGGCAATGACGCCAAAGAATATCGCCAAACACAAGGATGAAATCATGACTTCACTTGATGCTATGCGCAAAGCCGGACAAATGTCTGATGACCAATACCGACTCGCCAAGGCACGTTTCGGATTAAAATAATTTTTCCAAGGCAGGATTGCCTCAAAGGTAATTCATGGGTTTAAAAAAAATGTATGTCTACTACAGAGCAGTTGATCGATGAGATTCTCACTCGGGGAGTAGCGGAGGTCATTGATCATGAACACCTGAAGAAGCGATTGCTCGAAGGTAAACCTTTGCGCATCAAACTTGGCATCGATCCGACGAGCCCCAATATCCATCTCGGTCGTGCCGTAGTGCTCCTTAAGATGCGCGACCTCCAGCAATTGGGACACAAAATTGTTCTCATTGTCGGTGATTTCACAGGTGTCATCGGTGATACCTCGGACAAAGAAAGTGAGCGACCGATGCTCTCTTCTGAACTGATCAAGGAGAATATGCAGACCTACACGGATCAGATGAAAAAACTGATTGATCTTGATCAGGCAGAAGTTCATTATAATTCTACTTGGCTGAAAGAGCTCGGCTACGAAGAACTTGGGAATCAAGCGAATACATTTTCTCTGGCAGAATTTATCGCTCGCGATAATATTCGTAAGCGTCTCGAAAGCGGCAAGCGAGTCTCGCTTAGGGAGGTGCTCTATCCGCTCATGCAGGGCTATGACAGCATTGCTATCAACGCCGATGTCGAGCTTGGTGGTACCGATCAGCGCTTCAATCTTCTCGCTGGACGACGTTTGCAAGAAGCGGCCGGAAAAGAGTCACAGGATATTCTTATGATGAATCTCATCTTGGGGACCGATGGACGAAAGATGAGCTCGAGCTGGGGGAATACTATTAATTTGACCGATACGCCAAATGATATGTTTGGTAAGGTAATGAGTATTCCGGACGAGCTTATTATGGACTATTTCACTCACTGTACGCGGGTGCCAATGACTGATATCGCAAAGATGGCAGAAGAGATTGTGACTGGAGGGAATCCGCGTGATGCCAAGGTGCGACTGGCGACTGAAATTGTCCGACTCTACCATGGTGATGCCGAAGCCGAAAAAGCGGAGACATACTTTGTGGAAACTTTTTCGAAGAAACAAATTCCAGGCAATAGACTGAAACAGAAAGTGGAGTGGTGCGAACCGCTTGATTCGTACCAAAATTTACAGGATTTTATCGTTTCAGCCGGACTTGCCACAAGTAAGAGTGACGCAAGGAGAAAGATTGAACAGGGCGGGATATATATTGATGGAGTTAGGACAGTCGAGTCGCGAATACTTACTCCGGAGGATAATGGTAAAGTGGTTCAGGTCGGAAAAAAAGACTTTGTGGAAATATTTTTCGAGGATTAAACGTCCGAAGCGTTCTTATCAAACTTTCATCGCCATCAAAGTCCCGGCGAGACTTTGATTGACGTGGAAGCGCGAGATCCGTTCCGATGACCGGAACGGAACCGTGCTCTCGCACTTCCAAGTCGCGCTGTAAAGTTTATAAGGACACTTCTTTGCCCATGCTTGGGCGTCTTTTCGCCAAAAGACTGAAAATCCGATAGAATGAATATATGCTACGAGAACGGATCGAAACAATTGGAAAAGCTGGGGAGGCAGCGCTTGCCGCCATCACGACGATGACAGAGCTTGAAGCGTGGGAAATTGAGTATTTAGGCCGGAAAAGTGAGCTCAACACCATTCTCAAGGGGCTCAAGGACCTTTCTCCAGAGGAGAAGAAAACCGTGGGGCCGTTAGCTAATACGGTAAAGGGGCGTCTTTTCGTTGCCTTCAATCAGGCGAAGAAGGAATGTATTGAAAAAAATACGGATTGGCAGGGTGCAGCTATTGATATCACCGCTCCCGGCGTGTCAGTGGTGACGGGACATCTCAATCCTTTGACGATCGTTGAACATGAAATCGAAGATATTTTTTCTTCGATGGGATTTGATGTAGCTTCCGGACCAGAGGTGGAAATGGAGCATTATAATTTTGATGCACTCAATTTTCCTAAGGACCATCCGTCGCGTGATATGCAGGATACCTTCTGGGTGCAGGGTGAAAAGAAAGTGACGGATCGCTATTTGCCTCGGACGCATACATCAGGCGTACAGGTGCGTTACATGGAGACGCATAAACCGCCGCTCCGGGTAATTGTACCGGGCCGCGTGTTCCGTAACGAAGCAACCGATGCTACTCATGAACACACTTTCTATCAGTTTGAATGCCTCATGGTGGACGTTGAGGGCGAGGTAACGGTGGCGACATTTAAGTATGTAGCTGAGACTTTTTTTGAAAAGTTTTTTGGGAAAAAGGTGATGATCCGTTTACGGCCAAGCTTTTTTCCATTCACCGAACCATCGTTTGAGTTTGATATCACTTGTATTTTCTGTAACGGTGAGGGCTGTCAGACCTGTAAGCGGAGTGGTTGGATTGAGCTTGGTGGGGCGGGTATGGTGAATCAGCACGTCCTTGAAGCAGCGGGCTATAAAAGGGGTGTATACCAAGGGTTTGCTTGGGGATTTGGAGTAGGCCGGATGGCGATGATGAAGTACGGTATCAATGATAATCGTCTCTTCCTCTCTGGTGACCTACGTTTTATCAGACAATTTTAGTATATGAAATATAGTTATCGTTTTCTCAAAGAATTGACTGGTACCAAAAAGAGCCCCACTCAACTGGCCAAGTTATTGATGACGCATGCTTTTGAGGTAGAGGGGATTGAGAAGTTTTCTCTGGGGATTGAGGCGACCGTGATCGGTCGCGTGGTTGCTTTGGCACAACATCCTGATGCTGATAAATTGCGAGTGGCACGAGTTGAAGTAGGCAAGAATGATGTGCGCACTATTGTGTGTGGCGCTCCGAATATTGCTGAAGAACAGAGGGTGGTGGTGGCGCTTCCTGGCACTGACCTGCCTGGCGGTGTTCATATTGCCGTGGCAAAGCTACGAGGTGTCGAATCGAACGGGATGATTTGTTCTGCCAAAGAACTCGGTCTCGGTGATGATCATACCGGGATCCTGGTTTTGCCCGACGATGCCCCGGTTGGTGCCTCCTTCGTCAAGTTTGTTGGTCTTGATGACAGTATTATTGAGGTGAAGATCCTTCCTGATCGCGGATCAGATGCTCTGGCTTATCAGGGTTTGGCGCGGGAAATTGCGGCCCTCGATGGCTATGCCCCTCACTTTGGTGAAAAAACATTGAAACCAATACGGGTGCCTTCCTATAATCGGGCAGCCAAGGTGGTGATCGCTGATAAGGTGGGGTGTCCGCGGTACGGTGCTCTGGTGCTCCATAAGGTTACTATTGGTGAGTCACCGCTGTGGCTCAAGATACGGCTCATACTTTCTGGATTACGCCCGATCAATAATATTGTGGATGCGACGAACTACCTGATGCTTTTGACTGGTCAGCCGATGCACGCTTTTGATGCTGACAAGGTGGCAGGAACGATTACTGTGCGTCGGGCCAAGAAGAATGAAAAGCTCATCCTTTTAACAGGAGAAATAAAAAAACTTTCTTCCGATGACCTCGTGATCGCTGATAGTAAGCGAGCGCTTGCTTTGGCAGGAGTGATGGGTGGTCAATATTCGGCGATCACAAATGAGACGAAAAATATCTTTTTGGAAGTGGCAAATTTCGATGGATCGTCAGTCCGACGTACCAAGAATCGTCATAACCTTCCTACTGATGCCAGTTACCGTTTCGAGCGCAATATTGATCCGAACCTGGTGGGGGAAGCTTTGCGCGAAGCAGCTGTTCTCTTGTCAACGCTGTGTGGCGGCAAAATCATGGGAATGCGCGACGTCTACCCAAAGAAAGTATCGCCCTGGAAGATATCTCTGTCGCTCGATCGGGTGGAGCATGTGCTCGGTGTAAAATTACCTCTCTTTCAGGTCGTGCAGCACTTGGCACTCCTGGGACTAAAGGTAAAGAAGGTAGCGAGTGAGAAAGTATTTTCAGTGACTATTCCGACGCGACGTCCTGACCTCTGTGATGAGTGGGATCTCATCGAAGAAATTGGTCGTATGCATGGATACGACCATATCGCTCCTGTAGCACCGTCCCTCCCTCTTATCGCTCGTCCAAAAAATCCGGAAAAATTATTTGAGCGTGCAGTAAAAGAGT
>JAYUDH010000011.1:0-2344 GCA_043739895.1 Candidatus Moraniibacteriota bacterium | reverse complement strand
CTGATCTGACTGAAAAATAGAACTCCCAGAAACAAGTCGTTCGCGAATCACCCACAGCGCATCAGCGATCGGAAGAGACAAAACCAAAAGAGCGGTAGCAATCTTCGTACCAGCAATAATAGCCAGTACCGTGATGAGAAATCCAAGAAAAAATGAGCCAGCCGTTCCGGCAAGTATTTTTGCAGGATGAACGTTAAAAACAAGAAATCCCCCAACAATTCCTGCGCCAGCAATGGCAAGGAGCGCTACGGGCGGTTGATTTACCTCTGGCTTGAGGCTCAAAAAAAAGATAGTCAGAAAGGTGATAAACGAGACCCCTCCAAGGAGCCCGTCTAAACCATCGAGCCAGTTTACGGCGTTAACTACCAAAAGCACCCAGAAAAAGAGTAACCCAAAACCAAGGAGGATAGGCACTATTCCTTGTTCAGGAAAAACCCATGTCTCTCCAAAGGGGTTGCGGAGCGAAGTTATTCGTATGCCAAAAATAAACAGAATGACAGTCATAGACACCTGAAAAAAAACTTGCGCCTTAAAACCAAGCTCTCGTAAGTCATCCCACAAACCAAAGATACAGACAAGGATACCTCCCACTAGAAGCCCAAAAAACTCTCGCGTCAGTACTAAATGCGAATCAAAGATAACTGTAAAAAGAAAAGCGCCACACATGGCGACTCCCCCGAGGCGAGAAATGGTATTTTTTCCCTGGTGACGATGGCCACGTCGCCATATATGGCGACGAAAGAGAGGTACCAGGAGAAAAATAAGACACAAACCTAAAGTGATGGCAAAGGCGATAAAAAATGGTGGGAGGAAGAGATCAAATCGCATAGGAAACAGAAAATTTCACCAATGAGCTCAATAGTTAATAACAGCCACACTGAGACTGGCGATAAGAATTCCCAAAGAAAGCATACCGGATGAAAGAAGCATCAGATAACACGCTATTCGCTCTGCTCCGACATAAAATCGACGTGCTAAGAAAAAATGACCGAGAAAAAATAATGCACCGAGAAGAGGAAGAATGTACACTTGCCACCAGATACCCAGAAGATCAACTCCAAAGTAGACATTGTAATGGAGGACGATAGGCGTTTCACTCGGGTGGATGAAATATACCAGAAGAGCCAGACTGAGGAAAATAGGCAGGCAAGCAGCTATAAGAAGCATACGCACAATCATGTTCTCAAAAAAACTCACTCCCCCCTCAGATGAAGCAAGATCCTTTTCCCATGTACTTGTTGATAGATCAGCCATACAGAAGAAATATTATGCCACCACATCATTTGTCGCACCTGAAGGAAGAGTAGGAGGAATATCCGCCACATGCTCACTCCCTAAACGTGCGTGTTCGAGCTGATCACCCACCTTTCCTAAATATTTCTCTGCATCCTCATACTTCTTATGAGCGTTCCCAATATGACTCCCCAGTACCTCAAACTCTTTTTCAAAGCGCTCATAGGCTCGGCCCAATTTTTCAAGTTGCCCCATAATTTCCTTGGCACGCTTCTCTATCTGTAGCCCTTGCAGTCCAAACAGAATAGTTCGCATGTACGCGTAAAAAGAGTTTGGAGAAACAGGCATAACGCGTCGCTTGGTAAGATAATCGAGTAGCCCCTGTTCATCATCATCCTTGATAATTATCTCGTAATAGACATTTTCTGCTGGTATGTACATGAGTGCAAAATCAAGCGTTCCTTCTTCTGGCACAATATACTTAGTTGCAATGGCGTCGACGTGTTTTTTAACATCAGAATAAAACTGACGACGAGCAGCTTTTCGCTCTTCTTCACTTTTCGCCACCATAACACGCTTAAAATTCTCCAACGGGAATTTAGAATCGACACTCACATTGCCTCCTTTAAGCTTGATCAGAGCATCAACTGCCTCACCGCTTTTAAAGGCGTGCTGGAGAGAGAAGTTTTCCTTTGGGAGCATTTGAGCCAATAAATCCTTTAACATCAATTCACCAAAGCCACCACGAATTTTTGGGGCCTGAAGAATTTCCTGAAGCGAAGCCACTTCTTTCCCTACCTCCAGAATTTTATCACTCGATTGCCGCATCTGTTCCAAGCTCTTCTGAACATCTGCATAGGACTGTGAAGCAACATCGAGTCGCTGATCAAGGCGCTTGGTATTATCATCAAGTCGACGATCAAGCGTATGCTGGAAACTTCCCAGCTGTTGATTCAGTGTCTGAGAAATAAACTGCATTCGCTCATCAAAACGTTTCTCTAGGCTGCCGAGCTGATTCACCAACTCACCACGTCCCTCACCATTCACTTCGAAAGAGCGCCGGACAAAAAAAACCAGCCACAAGACACGGCCGGCCACAAAAACAATACTC
>JAYUDH010000010.1:0-2347 GCA_043739895.1 Candidatus Moraniibacteriota bacterium | reverse complement strand
TTTCTTCGCCAGGTTGATGATACTCTGGGCTCTATCATGATCAATATCAGTGAAAGTAAAGGGTGTAGAACGGAGATCTGTACGCCATGAGGCAACAGTCGCAAGCGAAGCGAGTGCTTCGGCGCTTGCCTCTGGATAGAGAAAGGTTGCTACGCAGTTCTTCTCCAGGAATTCTCGGCCATCTTTGAGCGAATCACTTCCAGCAAAAACAGCTACTATTGGTTTAGAAGAATGCTTCTTCGTAGCTATGATTGCTTCAGCTGTCTCTTTGGCTTGGGTCATAGCTTGTGGGGTGACAATGACCAGAATCATATCTACCTGACTATCTCCCTCTAACGCTTCGATGGCCAACGTATAGCGATCAGCAAGAGCGTCACCTAAGACGTCAACAGGATTATGCTTACTGGCTGCAGGGGGAAGTACCTGTAATTTTTCCTCGGTTTCACTGGAAAGAGTAGCCATAGTAAGACCGCTTTTGATCGCCGCATCAGTGGCAAGTACTCCGAGTCCGCCTGCGTTCGTGACGATACCGAGACGTTTTCCTTGAGGGAGGGGGTTGTAGGAAAACGTCTGAAGCAGTGTCAGGAGGTGTTCTAAGCTCGTGGCACGTATCATACGAGCTTGTTTGAAGAGTGCCTGGTAGCTGGCATCGCTCCCTGCAAGTGCTCCAGTATGAGAGCTCGATGCTTTGGTACCATCGGTAGTTGTTCCGGACTTGAGAACGATGATGGGTTTTGCTTCACGGCGCGAAAGGATGGCTCGTGAGGTGTCAATAATTTGTGGAGCATTCTCGAGTCCCTCGCTGTAGAGGGCAATGACGTTTGTTTCCTCGTCCTGAGCGAAGTAACGGAGAAGTTCATTTTCTCCGATAACCGCTTTGTTACCGTTACTCACGAAAGTAGAAAAACCGAGACCAAGAGGGGAGAGATCAAGGAGTGCTGTACAGAGTGCCCCACTCTGAGAAAAAAACGCTACCCTCCCCGGCGCGGGCATACGCTTGGCAAAAGAAGCATTGAGACCAATCTGGGGATGAAGAAATCCCAGGCAGTTTGGTCCAAGAAGTGCGATACGGTATTGCGTAGCGATTGTTTGTATCTCTTCTTCGAGAGCTCTCCCTTCGGTGCCAGTTTCCTTGAATCCGGAGGAAATAATAATAGCCGCTTTGACATTTTTTTCTCCCGCCTCACGTAAAGCCGCCGGAACAGCCGCAGCCGGAATGATAATGATAGCGAGATCAATATCATCAGTAATGACAGTAATACTTGGGTAGCAGGGAAGATCAAAGAGTGTTTCGGTTTTTGGATTGATGGGGTAGACTTTCCCGCTGTAGCCATTTTTGAGGATATTTTGGGTGAGGCTATTCCCTACGCTTCCGGGTTTGGTTGAAGCGCCAATGATGGCTATAGAACGAGGCGAAAAGAGTGTTTCGAGATTCATAGGCGTATCAGCATAAAAGGGTTATACCCTCATATTTTAGCGGAAAAGTGAGGGGTTGACAAAAAGGGAAAAATTTGATACGATGATAGGTCTAAAAATTCATCGCTATACTCGTATGCAGGTTCGTAACTTTTGGCTCTCTCGAGAGGTTATTGTAGGAGTTTTTTTTGCTGTTCTCATCGCTCTACCAGTGATTGTTTTTGGTGGGAATAAACAGGTATATGTTGATAAAGATGCGAAGGGAAATGAGGAGGGAACAGCTGCTCATCCCTACCACAGTATTGGACAGGCGCTTGATCATGCCAAGGAGGGGACTGATGTCAATATTGCCAAGGGAACATACAAAGAAAATATCACTCTTCCAAAGGGTGTGAAGCTTTTTGGCAAGAAAAAAGATATTGGTGATGTCGTAATCAAAGGGGGTAACAATGACAAGCCAACCGTGACTATGAAGCACCAAACAGAACTCAATTTTTTGACAATTGATGGTGGTCGTCACGGTGTTCGTGTTTTAACTGACGCGAAAGTAAAAATTTATAAGGTCAATATTAAAGACAGTGATCGTGACGGCATCCATATTGATGCTGCGCCTCGTGATAAAAAGCACCGTGCGTTACTTGATAGTGTTGAAGTGCAAAATAATAATCGTACTGGTATTTTTTCCGAAAAACGAGATATCGTCATTATCAATAGCAATATTCACGATAATGGGAGTGACGGAGTGGACTTTGCGCTTGGTATGAAAGCGTGGCTCGAAGACAATCGTATCAACGACAACAAGGGGAGTGGCCTGAAGGTGATCCTTGATAACGCTTCTGTCTGGATGAAGTCAAATAGTTTCCGCAATAACAAACGCGAAGGTGTTGAAGTCAATGCTTACGGAGCGGCTGGTAATGTTGGTCTGAAAAAA
>JAYUDH010000009.1:0-6142 GCA_043739895.1 Candidatus Moraniibacteriota bacterium | reverse complement strand
ATTATTATAATTCCCCTCTGTTTTACGGACCGTATAGGCAACGCCGAGCGCCAAGGCAACCGCTTCCTTCGTGGAACTTTTTCCAACAGATCCTGTAATCCCTATGATCAATGGTCGGTACTTTTGAAGCACTGTGCGCGCCATGAAAGAAAGGAGTGATTCGAGGATTTTTCTTTTATTGATATTCATAACTGCATTCTATCATTTTTTTACCGTCGATTCAGTTGGCTTGATCTTGGCGTACTCTAGCAAAAATTTCATGATCTGACCAAACGTCGGTGCCGCACTCGACTCTGCCCACTCAACATTTTTTGGATTATCAAGCTTTACCAAAACAACAAATCGCGGATCAACAAGCGGGGCATATCCAACAAACGAGCCAATACTCGTGCCTTCTTGATATCCCTTATTGCTCTCCGCCACCTGAGCCGTCCCTGTTTTCCCCACCACCTCATACCCAGGAACATCAGCACGTTTCCCGTGGCCATTCACCACCACGCTCCGGAGCATCCTCCCAATCGTATGACTTGTTTCTTCACTGATAACACGACGGAGCTCTACTGGTATACGTTTCTCTTCTTTTCCAGAGGGATAGATAATTTTATCCACAATATTCGGCTTTAAGAGATGACCACCATTCGCCAATGTGGCATACGCTGAAATCATCTGCATCGGGGTAGTCGTTATACCCTGACCAAAAGAAGCAGTAAAAAAACTGAGTGTACTATGATCGTTACGCAAATTCTTCAGATTACCCGGTAACTCCGCCGGCAACTCTATACCTGTTCGCTCTCCAAAACCGAATCTCCGCAGATACTCCGCGAACATCTTGTTCCCCACCTGCTTCTCTACAAAAATAACTCCCGTATTAATAGATTGATCAAGTACCTTCAGCATATTACTGCGTCCGTATACTTTCTCTTCGGAATTATGAATCGTATACCCCGACTCGGTTACCGATCCCGTATCAGTGTATTCTGTCTCGGGTGACACCTTGCCCTCTTCAATGCCAATAGCCATGGAGATTGGCTTCATAATTGATCCTGGCTCGTAAGCTGTCGTCACTGCGGGATTAAGAAATACAGAAAAATCTTTTTCCTGAGAATAGTGGTTGGGATCAAATTGCGGCACAGAGGCCATAGCGAGAATATTCCCCGTCACCGGATCCATCACAATAGCCGTAGCGCTGTCCGCCTGGTAGCGATCAACCGAATCCTTCAGTATCTTTTCAGTCTCATACTGAATGACCCTGTCGATCGTCAGAACCAGACTTTCACCATTCTCTGCCTCGGTAATGGAGCGATCCGTCAGCGGAATCCAGCGCCCACTGGCATCTTTTTCTTGAGAAAGATTCCCCTTTTGTCCGGTCAGGCGACTATCAAATGATGCCTCAACACCATATCCCCCAGCGCCGCCTTGGAGATCAAGGCTGGCGAAGCCAATGACTTGGGCTGCTAATTCCCCTGCCGGATAGTATCGTAGCCTCTCTGGCCTCAAAGCAACGCCTTTCAGGTGAGCATCCTTAATCTGATTGACTTCTTCTTCACTCAAGCGCTTCTTAATAATTTCAAAGGGATCATCGGGCCGATCAAGTTTACTCCGAATCTCCTGTGCATCGACATCAACGATCCGCGAGAGTGTCAGAGCAACAGTATCCTTCTCGCTGATATCTTTTGGTACCACAAACACCATCTGGTACTCTCGATTCACGGCCAGCGGATAGCGCTCCACTCCTCCGTCATGAATATAAATCTCGCCTCGGTCAGCTGAAATTTCCTGAGAGGTATTGTGTTGAGATTCTGCGAGCGTGAGCCATTTTTCATGAGAAACAATCTGCACAAAAAATAGGCGCACGACGACCGCGAATCCAAGAACAAACAGCACCAAAAGAAACAAGCGTACACGAAAAAAACCGCTCCGAGATTCTTCTTGGCTTTTCTTTCTTTTCAATTGATAGTTTTCCGTGTTCCGCATATCTAGCATACAGGGTTAGACGAAGAACACCGGAGGGGCATTTTATCGAAAGGCCACCGTCCCGCCAGATTTCGAGAGGGTTGGTCCATGCTCTTCTATATATTTCACGTTCTCCAATTTTTGCATCTCAAGCTCACCCTGTGAAGCTTCTATGCGCTCCAGCGAACGAAGATCTGCCTCGGTAATACGAAGTTCTGCATTTTTTTCTTTCAAACTCCCAATCTCTTTCTCGAGCGTTCTCATATGATACCCCTGAACAGCGCTTTGATTGACTGAGTACAAATAGCATCCTCCCGAGACAAAAAGGACCGTCAAAATCGACAGTACAAGCATATGTACCGAGCCAGAGAGCTCGCGCGCATCCGCCTTTGGGGTAAGGGAGACAATAAGTTTTTGACGACGTGTCGATGCCATATGAAATTGTATTTTTTGTTTTTTCCTCTCTTCCTCTAGACGATTTTCTGTATCACTCTTAATTTTGCACTCCTCGATCGCGGATTTTTTTCTCGCTCTTCTTTTCCTGCTATAATCGGTTTTTTAGTAACAATCTTGATTCTCGGGACCTGACCACAGAGACAAATCGGAAAATTCGGTGGACAGATACAGCCTTGCGCTTGTTCTTTAAAGAACTGTTTTACACACTTCTCCTCACCAGAATGGAAGGTGATCACAGCGAGATATCCGCCCACAGTGAGCCGCTTCAACCCTTCCCTCAAGAATGTCTCGAGGTGTGTCAATTCGTCATTCACAGCAATACGTAGCGCCTGAAAAGTTTTGGTAGCGGGGTGAATCTTGAGCAGGGCTCGACTGCGCTTCGGGTAAGCATCAGTAATCATGGCTGCGAGTTCATGCGTCTTCTCAATCGGCTTCAGGACACGTTCTCTCAGAATCGCCTCAACAATACGTCGGCTCTCAGACTCACCCCCATATTCGAAAAGAATCTTGAGGAGCTCATCTTGAGTGTAGGTATTAACGATAGTTCGTGCTGTCAGCACTGTCTCCTGATTGAGGCGCATATCAAGTGGGCCATCCCCCTGAAAACTGAGTCCTCGCGAGGGCTCCTCAATCTGATCAGAGGAAAATCCCAAATCTGCCAAAATTGCATCTACCCGCTCTATACCATGTTGATCGAGCACTCTCCCTAATTCAGAATAGTTTCCCTGAATCATAAGGAGTTGCTCATTCAAAGTGGCCCGATGAAGGAGGTCATCGCCGACAACACGATCCTGAAAACGCCGAAGCGCCTCATGATCAGTGTCGATAGCGATCACTCTTCCTTTCGGGAGAACGAGTTCCAGCATCATGCGAGCATGACTCCCACCGCCTAAGGTGGCATCAACCACTACCATTCCATTTTGAAGGTGCAGGCTTTCTTTCACTTCTTCCAGGAGTACTGGAATATGTTTCGTTTCTTTCATAGCTCTCTTTTTCAACCCTCAAACATTAAAACTTGATACGAACTTTTGATGTTTGATTTTTGAACCACTCCCTCTCTTTTCTTTATTCTGTTTTTTTTCGCTTAATAAATGCCGAGCTTCCCAAGATCTTCCGCAATTTTTCCCGTGTTCTTCTCAGCCTGACTTTTATATTTATTCCACTTAGTGGTATCCCAAATTTCCAGCCGGTTAAAAAGCCCAACGATGGTCACTTCTTTTTTCAGTCCGCCATCATTCTTCAGATACTCCGGTAAAAGAATTCGTCCTTGACTATCAAGTTCCACATCGGTTGCTCCGGCCAACATGACACGGATGAAACTGCGCGTTCCTGCTTCCCCAACTGGTAACGTGCCAAGCTTTGTCGCCAACTCCTCCCACACCTTCATAGGGTAGACGAAGAGACAATTATCAAGTCCGCGCGTAACAATCACCTTATTCCCCAATTCACCACGAAACTTCGAAGGAAGCGCCAGGCGTTTTTTGGGGTCGATCGAATGTGCGTACTCACCGATAAACATAGAGGTGCGATAACAACTAACATGAAATTCCCCACTTTCACCCACTTTTCTTTCCTACCTCCACATTATATGCCACTGACATTCACCCGTCAACACTCTTCTTATACACCAAAAAAACGGCTATAAAGAGCCGTTTTTAAGAATGTATACACCTCTTTTTCTCTCCCTTAAACTCCCTATCCTATTCTTTCCAGTATTTTCACTAAGAGTCGTACTGGTGTACCAGCTGAACCCTTACCAAGAAATTCATCGGGGAGCGTCGTCATACGCGGAGCAATGTCGAGATGTACCCAACGGTACGCCTTGGCGACAAATTGTTTCAGAAAGATAGCAGCGGTAATAGCGCCACCATATCGTGTCCGACCAAGGTTGGCCACATCACCAAACGTCCCCTTCACTTCATCATCGTACTCATCCCAGAGTGGCAGCGGCCAGACGTAGTCACCGCTCTCCTCACCGAGATGACGGAGCTTGAGTTCTAACTGTTCATCCTCAGTAAACAACGCGGTCGCTCGTTCACCGAGCGCCACCATAGCGGCACCGGTGAGGGTCGCTACATCCACCACGAGTGATGGCTGATACTTCTTGGCATACTCGAGAGCATCAGCCAGAATAATACGTCCTTCGGCATCAGTATTCAAAACCTCAATCGTTTTTCCTGACAAAGAATACAAAATATCACCTGGACGGTAGCTTGATCCCGAGGCCATGTTCTCCACCGCCGGAATAAGCGCCACAATATTTTTCTTCAATTTCAAGCGTGCGGCAGCGGCGAGCGCGTGAATAACAGCCGCGCCACCCGACATGTCCATGTTCATCCCAAGAATACTGTCACTCGGCTTCAGATTAATCCCTCCGGTATCAAACGTCACCCCCTTCCCCACCAATACTACTGGTTTTTCCTTTTTATTCGTACCAAAATATTCTAAAATAATAAATCGTGGCCGAGCCTCAGATCCCATACCCACTCCCAATACTCCACCCATACCGATTTTTCCCATCTGCTTTTCATCAAGCACCGTCACTTTAACTGACAATCCCTTCACTGACGCTTTGGCATGTCGCGCCAGAATATCAGGTGTCATCGCTCCGCCTGGCATAGTAGCAATGTGGCGCGAACGATTCACTTCTTCGCCAATCACTATTCCATTCGCAATACCAAGACGAACCTCTTTCGTTTCCCCATTGAGGAGAAAAATTGTTTTCACTTTTGAAAAGCCACCCTTTGGCTCTGTCAAAAATTCCTGAAAAGAAAATTCAGCCATCACAAAATTGACAGCGAGTAATTCAGCAAGATCGCTGGAAACCATCTTGAGATGAGTATACTGAAATTGCTTGTAATCCAGAACGAGATCAATGTACCTCTTCGCTAGCGCTTCACGTACGACCCGCCGCGCGAGAAGCATTAACTTCCGACGCGTCATCATTGCTCGCTTACCAATAACCAGGACCAGTGTCGCTTGCCCCTTCTCAATTTCCACTACTCCATCCTTCCCCTCCTCCACTAATCGCACCGAAAGTGCACCTGGTATTACTTTCTTTGCATCAACAATCTTGATATTCATAGCATCAAAAAATTTTCATTTATTTATAAGGAAAAAATACCTTATACCCAAGAAAAATCAACGAAAAATAAAAATCTTAAGAAGGATCTGACACCTATTTGTTTTTTTTACTCAGTTCCTTGATATCTCTCAAAATTTCTTCTGCGTGACCTTCAGGATTAACGTTTTCATAGACCTTGGCAATTTTCCCTTGAGGGTCAATAAGGAACGACGTCCGGAAGATCCCCTCATACTCACGACCCATAAACTTCTTCTTTCCCCATACACCATACAATGCCACAACTTCTTTCCCTTCATCCGAGAGAAGTGTAAAAGGGAGCTCATACTTGGCCACAAACTTGGCATGTTTTTTTACCGCATCCACACTCACGCCAAAAATATCGGCCTGCGATTTCTTAAATTTTGGAAAGTGATCACGAAAACTGCAAGCCTCTACCGTACAACCCGGCGTATCATCTTTGGGATAAAAATAGAGCACTACCCACTTTCCTAAGGAATCCTTCAAGGTATGAAGTTTCCCCTCCTGATCCGGCAAAGTAAAATTTTTTGCTTTGATTCCTGATTGTAATACCATACAAATAATCCTACAGAGTTAAGATACTATTTTATCATAACAGGTGCTCACCCCAGGGCAAGTCCTGGGCTCAAA
>JAYUDH010000008.1:0-2359 GCA_043739895.1 Candidatus Moraniibacteriota bacterium | reverse complement strand
CAGCTCAAGGGGGTGCGGCGCATGGTTGAGGAGAAGAAAGATTGTCTCCAAGTAATTACTCAGATCACGGCTATCCGTGAGGCAGTAGCTATGCTTGGAGTAGAACTTTTGAAAGATGATATTGCTTGCAAATGGGATGGTAAGAAAAAAATTGATGAGGCATACCTGAAAAGTTTGTTTAAAATGCAATAGTAATTATTTTCGCAAATAATGAGTATGAACAATCCATTCGAAAGCGCTAAAGAGCAGCTCCGTGCCGCTCAAAAAATTCTGAAGTTTGATGAGAATATTATTGCTCAGCTGATGAACCCTAAGCGCGTCATTGAAGTGTCGCTTCCAATAAAAATGGACAACGGAAATGTAGAGGTGTTTACTGGCTATCGTTCTCAATTTAATGATGCCCGTGGACCATTTAAAGGGGGGATTCGATTCCATCCTGGTGTGACGCTCGATGAAGTGAAGGCTCTTTCTGCTTGGATGACCTGGAAGACGGCAGTCGTGGATATTCCTCTCGGCGGCGGTAAAGGCGGAGTTATCGTTGATCCGAAGAAACTATCCGAAGGAGAACTGGAGCGTTTGTCTCGTTCTTATGCACGTACCCTTGCTCCATTTATTGGAGCAACGGTGGACGTACCAGCACCGGATGTTTCCACAGATCCGCGCATCATGGGCTTTATGCTCGATGAATATGAATCGGTGGTGGGAAGAAAAGAGCCAGGAGTGATTACCGGGAAGCCGCTATCGATCGGTGGTTCAAAAGCGCGAGGGTATTCTACTGCTCAGGGGGCGTTTCATGTCATTGAGAAAGCGGTACAAAAATATTCCTTGCCAAAGGGGGCGACGGTAGCTATCCAGGGATTTGGGAACGGAGGGAGTTTTTTGGCAAAAATTTTGGAGCAGGCAGGATACAGCGTAGTGGCGATCGC
Source organism: Candidatus Moraniibacteriota bacterium (assembly GCA_043739895.1). Taxonomy (GTDB): domain Bacteria; phylum Patescibacteriota; class Minisyncoccia; order Moranbacterales; family UBA1568; genus UBA1568. Next base: position 1,433 of record JAYUDH010000008.1, on the reverse strand, counting down.
TGATTCTCAGGTGACGGTCTATAGTGAGGCCGGACTCGATGTTGCCGCTTTGGAAGTTCATAAGCAGACAATGGGAACACTTAAAGGATCAGGGCAAGGGGAGGAGCGTGCGAGTGATTCGATCATTACTTTTCCTGTTGATATACTTGTTCCTGCAGCTCTCGAGAACGCTATTCATGGAGACAATGTACATCTGATCCAGGCTAAACTGATCGTTGAGGTGGCTAATGGTCCAGTGACTCCTGAGGCGGAGGCTATACTCTCTGAAAAAGGAGTAGTGGTTATTCCTGATATTTTGGCTAATGCCGGAGGAGTGACAGTCAGCTACTTTGAGCAGGTCCAGAATGCGATGAATTTTTCTTGGGAAGAAGAGGATATTCTTGTAAAATTGAAGAAAACAATGGACACGGCTTTTGATGCAGTGTGGCAAGAGGTAGAAACGTACCACACAACACCTCGCATGGGTGCTTATGCTCTCGCCATCAAGCGTGTTGCTCAAGCCATGAAAGACAGGGGGCAATGTTAAAAGGATTTCTTAATTCATAAAGATATAAAAGTATGTACGATTGTATTATTATCGGCGGAGGACCAGGGGGTATTGCTGCAGGTGTCTACGCGGCACGCAAGCAGATGAAAACGCTTTTTCTGACGGAAAGTTTTAGTAGTCAATCAACCGTTTCAGCCAGTATCGAAAACTGGATTGGAACCGTGACCATCTCAGGTTTTGAATTTGGTCAGTCACTCGAAAAGCATTTGCGTGCGCAGGAGGGTATCGAAATACAGACCGGGGCGAGGGTGGCCCAGGTGACGAAGCTCGATACCGGAGGTTACGGTGTCGTCACGGAAAAAGGTGAACACTATGAAGCCAAGACGGTTATCGTTGCTTCTGGTGGTCGTCATCGTCACCTTAATGTTCCTGGAGAGGAGCAGTTTGTGGGGAAGGGTGTCGTGTTTTGTTCCACATGTGATGCGCCTTTTTTCCGTAACAAAAAAGTTGTTGTTGTTGGTGGAGGGAACGCTGGTCTCGAGGCCGTTGAAGACCTCCTTCCCTATGCCAGCGAGGTACTTCTTATTGTTCGTTCAGGAGAACTGAAAGGTGATCCGGTGACTCAAGAGAAGGTGCTTGCCTCGCCGAAGGTAAGTGTTCTCTTTAAACAGCTGACTCAGGAAATTTTGGGGGAGAATATCGTTGAAGGGATTCGTCTCAAGCATGCGGAAACCGGCGATGAGCAAACGATTGCTTTGCAGGGGGTGTTTGTCGAGATCGGTATGGTGCCGAATACGGATTTTGTGACGGATCTTGTAGAGTTAAACGAACGTGGTGAGATCAAGGTTGATGCTCGCACAGGAGCCACTTCGGTACCGGGCATTTTTGCTACTGGTGATGCTACTGATGTTCCCTATAAACAGAATAATATTTCTGCCGGTTATGG
>JAYUDH010000007.1:0-6231 GCA_043739895.1 Candidatus Moraniibacteriota bacterium | reverse complement strand
TCCTTTACAAGAGTTTCGTCGAGATCAGAATCCTTGCCACGAAGCGCATAGTTCACATGGGCTACATGGAGTGTGAAATCGTATTTTTTTGAAAGGAGGAAGAGGATATCGAGAAGGCAGATACTATCTGGTCCTCCAGAAACAGCTACAATAAAGCTTTCCTTCTGGCCCCAGAGACTATACGTCGTAACAGTATTTTGGAAACGTTTCAAAAAGCCTCGCACAAAAGGGGTGATGTGGATACTATTTTTTTGGGCTACGCTCTTTGATAAGAGAGGCGACTCGTTCGATGGTTTGCTCGAGCTTGCCTTCTTCATTTTCGATGATGAAGTCATACAGATACGTATGATTTAAAAATTCTTTAGTGTACTGCATCCGCTCTGTGATAAATGTTTCTGACGGATTGTCTCGTCTTCGAATACGTGATTCCAAAACAGAGAGAGGTGCGGTGACGAGAATGGCGGTCAAAGAAGGATCAAGTTTCTTTGCGGTCTCTACTCCTCGCCAGTCCATTTTCCAGATACCAATTTTCCCGCTCTCGGCTACTCGTTTTATTTCGTCGTGTGTGACGCCGTAGTATTGATCATTATATGTTTTCGCGTGTTCGAGAAATTTCCCTTCCTGAATGTTTTTTTCAAAATGTTCCTTATCCGTAAAATAGTAGGGATTGCCTTCGCTTTCACCATCGCGTTTTGGTCGAGTGGTGGAAGTCATAACAACCTCAATGGAGAATATATTTTTCAGACCTTCAATAACAGAATCCTGTCCTGCTCCTGATGGTCCAGAGATAATAAAAATATTTTGCATGGGATTGAATTATTTTTTTGGAGTGCATCTCCCAAAATATCCATTTTCTTACCCTTTTGTGACCGTCGAACATTTTTGACTCGTTCTGCCGAACAGGGAGCTGTCCTGTCGAAACCATCCGTCATGCTCGACTGTTACCGGCGTACTCATCAAAAATGTTACCGATGGTACACGGAGAAAGAAAATGGATAATTTTGAAGATGCTGAAGTGGTGATATGTCGATAGAGTGGAGAGTATTCTGTATAAAAACATCCCGCGGAGGCAGGATGTTTTTATCGTCTATTACGCTTTGACTTCTTCGGTTGTCTCTACTGCAGCGGGTTCTTCCTTAGGAGCCTCTTTTGCTCCTTTGGATTCTTTCACGGGCAGGAGTCCCATACGGTGACTCTTTGGCTCGATGGAGAGGATGTTCCAGGTGTATGTCTCGCCTTCCTTGAAGACTTCCTCGATCTTCTTGCCAGGGTAGACTTCTTGGAACTCGCTCACATGAGCCAAGCCATGGATATCTTTGTCGAGGTAGACGAAGGCACCGAAATGATTGATTTTATCCACTTTTCCGGATACCACATCACCAACCTTGTATTTTTCGAGTACGGCATCCCAAGGATCCTTCTTTAAAGCCTTCATGGAGAGAGAAATACGAGTTTCTTCGATACCAATGATCTTGGCCTCAACATGGTCACCTGTTTTGATCATTTCACGTGGATCATCGATAAGCTGCCATGCCAGTTCAGAAATATGGACCAAACCTTCAAGTTTTTCGGTTGGCTTCTTGCCGTCTTCACGAATAGGAGGGGAAAATTTGACGAAAGCACCGAAATCAACGACGCCACTGACTTCCCCAGAAACGACATCACCAACTTTCAGGAGGTTGATCAGTTCACGCTCTTTTTCGCTCTGCGCAGCCTTTTCGCTGACGATAAGTTTCTCGCTTTCACGATCAGCATCAAGGATACGAACGAGAATCTCTTGACCAATCAGTTTCTTCAGGAGGTCAAGGATCTTGTTCTTATCACCATCCTCAACACGAGGGTAGTGTTCGCTTGAAAGCTGAGAAACAGGAAGAAATCCAGGAATACCATTGACTTCTACCATCAGTCCGCCTTTGTTGGCATCGGCCACCTTGGTGGTGACGACCTCACGATTGGTGAGTTTGTGTTCGATATCTTCCCATGATTTCTCGTAGGAAGCCTCGCGGATAGAGAGTTCGATATAACCATCTTCGTTCTCATAACTCATGAGAGTGGCTGTGACAGTTGTCCCGACCTTCAGCTTACCCTCCGGCCCAAGGCCATCACGCATTTCTTTGCCCAAAACAACACCCGTTCCGAGTGGTCCGAGGTCGATGAGGGCTGAGCTTGAGGTGACGTAGATGACGGTTCCGGCGATAACATCGCCTACTTCAGGGATTTCTACGACGTGTTGATTGAGAAGCTCTTCCATAGGGGAGGGAGCGACGGTTGCTTCGACGAGTTGTGACATAGAGGAGAATGCGCGAGAACGCTTGGGCTCGCTTGTTAGAATTAAAAGCGCTTAAAAAATGCTTCAATAAAAGGTATTCACCTTATTTTACCGGTACTCTCTTGGTAATAAAGAAAAAAACACCAGAAAGGCGCCTTGGAAACAAAGGAGAAAGCGAGGATAGAACTCCTCGTATTCGGTTGTGTTAGCCAATTAACCTGAGGCCTCTTGTGAAGCTCCCTCCGATTCTAGCTCAAATCAGGGATTTATGCAAGGGTGTAGCGACACGAGAGCATGAGGTGATCCTTCATATGGACAGGGAGGGTAAAATCATGATAAAGTAGGGAAGATCTCTCTCGTCTTTCGGGTTGATTGTTTGAAAAATTATTTCGGCTTTTTCCTATGAATATCCAATATTACGGAGATTATTGTTTTAAAATCAGTACCAAACCAGCTGGCCGAGCGACAGAGGATATTGTTATTTGGACGGATCTTCTCGGAAAAGGTTCCGGTCTGCGTTCACCACAGGGTCAGGCGGATATCGTTTTGCTCAGTCACGGAAAAAGTGAGGAAGTAAAAGAGAGTCTCAAGGGAGAGCCTGTTATTATTGATGCTCCCGGAGAGTACTCTGTAAAGGGTATTGCGACTTTGGGCTATCCTACTTTTCAGGATGGAGAAGAGGGAGTGTTGCGAGGACAGAACACCCTCTTTGCTTTTGAGAGTGAAGATATTCACATTGCCTTTCTTGGTGCCTTAGGGCACGATCTCTCTCCAGATCTTCTCGATAAACTGAACGGTGTTGATATACTCTTTGTTCCTATCGGCGGGTCTGATACTCTCGAGCCAAAATTGATGGCCGAACTCACACGAAAGATTGAACCAAAGATTGTTATTCCGATGCACTATCAGATTCCTGGTCTCACATTGCCACTTCAGAATGAAAAATCTTTTTGTGAGGCTCTCGGTAATTGCCCAACAGAGGCTCTTGCAAAGTTTAATATCAAGAAAAAAGAGATGGAGATGAAAAAACTTGAAGTAGTGTTGTTAGAAAGGGGTGTTTAACAGATATTTCCTCTATGGGCACATCGCTTTTAGAAAAAATTGAGGCCATACGGGAAGAACCGGAACATGTTCGCATGCGGTATGCCATGATGTGTGTCTCTGTATCAATGTTGTTTATTTTTGGTATTTGGCTTTTTTCAGTCGAAGAGAGTGTGAGTACAACAACGACTGGTGTTCCACAGGCGATGGAAAAGGGAAAGGATTTGACGGGGAGCGCGCCTTCGCTTAATGATCTCTTTGAACGATCGGCACCACTTCGTGTGGAGAGTCAGCCGGCTAATGGAAGTGAATTTTTTCAGCAACAGGTACAAGGACAGGGGAGTGAAGGAGGCGAAGGAGTGATGACTCCTCCTGCTCCGGCAGCAAAGTAAGGAATATTTCCAGTCAATATCTATAATGGAGAACCTATGCAAGCAAAGCTAGAATTTCATGATGGAAAAATCGAGCCACGGTCTATTACTGATGAGGTTCGTCAATCGTATTTGGATTATGCCATGAGCGTTATTGTCGCTCGTGCCTTGCCAGATGTGCGTGACGGACTGAAACCGGTGCATCGCCGCATTCTCTATTCGATGTGGTCAACAGGTCTTCGCTCAACAGCGAAGTTTCGTAAATCCGCTACCGTTGTTGGAGAGGTCTTGGGAAAGTATCATCCACACGGCGATACGGCTGTGTATGACACAATGGTACGTTTGGCACAGGACTTTTCTCTGCGTTATCCGCTCGTGTGGGGCCAGGGAAACTTCGGATCGATGGATGGTGACAGTGCCGCTGCTTATCGTTATACCGAGGCCAAGCTGAAGGCGATTGCCGAAGAAATGTTGGTGGATATTGATAAGGACACGGTTGATTTCATCCCCAACTTTGATGGCATGCACGAGGAGCCGCTGGTTCTCCCTGCAAAGCTCCCGCAATTACTACTCAATGGGACGGTTGGTATTGCTGTTGGTATGGCGACCAATATCCCGCCGCACAACTTAAACGAACTGGTAGATGGTATTTGCCATTTAATCGAACATCCAGAGGCGACAGTTGATGATCTCATGCAGTTTATTAAGGGTCCAGACTTCCCAACGGGCGGTATTATTTACAATTCCAAGGATATCCGCGAGGCCTATGCTACTGGTAAGGGTCCGATCATGGCGCGCGCCAAGGCCGAAATTGTCGAGGGTAAGACGGGACAATTCCAGATCATTGTTACTGAGATGACCTATGCCACCAACAAGGCTTCACTCATTATGAAGATTGCTGAGTTGTATAAAGAGAATAAACTGCCAGGGATCAAGGATCTCCGTGACGAATCAGATAAGGATGGTGTCCGTGTGGTCATTGATCTGAAAAAAGAGGCATTCCCTCAGAAGGTATTGAATCAGCTCTACCAGATGACGGATCTCCAAAAGAATTTTAACGTCAACATGTTGGCTCTGGTGGATGGTGTGGACCCTCAGGTCTTGACTCTGAAAGCCATTCTCGAACACTACATCAAACACCGTGAAATTGTGGTGGTGCGCCGCACGGATCATGATTTAAAAAAGGCCCTGGCTCGGGCTCACATTCTCGAGGGGTTGAAGATCGCCCTCGATCATATTGATGCTATTATCGCTACGATCAAGAAATCGCCGACCAAAGAAGTAGCTCATACGAATTTGATGAAGCAGTTCAAGTTGTCCGATCTTCAAACGACGGCTATTTTGGAAATGCGCTTGCAGACATTGGCTGGCTTGGAGCGGAAAAAAATTGAGGAAGAGTTGGAAGAAAAGCGCAAACTCATTGCTTACCTCGAAGATCTCCTCAAACATCGTAAAAAAATTCTCGCTCTAGTGAAAAGTGAGTTGATCACTGTCAAGGAAGAGTTTGGTGATGAACGTCGTACCCGTGTAATCAAGGCGGGAGTGAGTGATTTCCGCCAGGAAGACCTTATTCCGAATGAGGAGGCAATTATCACCCTGACTGAGGACGGCTATATTAAGCGTATGGATCCAAGTGCTTACCGCGTACAGAAGCGTGGTGGCAAGGGTGTTATTGGTGCGACTACCAAGGAAGAGGACAAGATTGCCAAGGTGCTGTCGATTGAGACGCATGACAATCTGATGTTCTTTACGAACACAGGAAAGGTTTTCCAGACCAAGGCGTATGAGATACCGGAGTCATCGCGTACCGCGAAGGGCCAGGCCATCGTCAATTTCCTGCAGTTATCTCAAGAAGAAAAAATCACTGCTGTTGTAGCCTTTAATAAGGGGACGGACTACAAGTACCTCTTTATGGCTACTGAAAAGGGGACGATCAAAAAAACAAAGTTAGAGGACTTTGAAAACGTGAGACGGAGTGGTCTTATTGCTATTGGCCTCGAAAAGGGTGATACCTTGGGTTGGGTATCAACGACCACCGGGAGTGATGAGGTTATCCTGACGACCAATGATGGCCAGGCCATTCGTTTTAAAGAGTCTGATGTTCGCCCGATGGGACGAACTGCTGCTGGTGTCCGTGGTATGAAACTGAAGAACGAAGACGTTATTATTGGTATGGATGTGGTACTCAAGAGCGATAAGGACCTCGAGCTCCTTATTCTCTCACAGAATGGCTTTGGGAAACGCAGCGCTATCAAATCCTATAAGGTCCAGAAACGTGGTGGATCAGGGATCAAGACCATGAAAGTTACTCCGAAGACTGGTAAATTGATTGGTGCCAAAGTGGTGAGTGTTGCGAATATTGAAGATGATCTCATCCTCACTTCTGAGAAAGGTACCATTATTCGCATACCATTTAAGAGTGTACCTCTTTTGGGTCGTGTCACCCAAGGTGTTCGTGTTATGAAACCACAGAGTGGTGATCGCGTAGCTGCCTTTACTCTGCTGAAGGATTTCGCAGCTTGAGGAAGTTGTTACAGTGTTAATGTTATA
>JAYUDH010000006.1:0-2388 GCA_043739895.1 Candidatus Moraniibacteriota bacterium | reverse complement strand
GTCTTCTGCCATTTTCTTGGTCAGAGTAGTAGCAATAACACGACCACCAAGCGCTACCTCTTTCTGCGTTTCGGCAATGAAGTGACTAATCTGCCCCGGGTAGTCGCTCGTCTGATGTATAGGAAGAACAGCGACCTCAGGATCAAGCAGTCCGGTTGGGCGAATGACCTGCTCGACAATCTGATCACTCAATTCACGTTCATAGATGGCTGGTGTGGCCGAAGTAAAGATCACTGGCCCGACCCGCTCGAGAAATTCCTCATAACGGAGTGGTCGGTTATCAAGAGCGCTCGGCAAACGGAAACCATACTTCACAAGCGTCCCCTTGCGCGACTGATCGCCCGCAAACATACCGCGAAGTTGTGGCAGGGTCACGTGTGATTCATCGATGATGGTAATAAAATCAGGCTTCCCCTCTTTGGTGTGCGGGAAATATGAGAGGAGCGTCTCGGGTGGTTCGCCAGGCTGTTTTCGCGAGAGGTGACGGGAGTAGTTTTCGATACCATTACAGTAGCCGATCTCTTTCATCATGGCCAAATCATAATTAGTCCGTCGCTTGAGGCGCTCGACTTCGAGGACATTCCCCTCTTTCTCCAGTTCTTTCAAGCGATCGGCCAGCTCCAGGCGAATTGACTTGAGGGCCTCTTCTTTTTGATCCTGATCAGTAATAAAGTGTTTGGCTGGAAAGAGAAAAATATTGTCGAGCGTACCGAGAATCCTTTGTGAAACAGGATCAATTTTCGTAATGTGGAGTATCTTCCCCGCTGAAATCTCAATCAGATAGATGAATTTTTCGGAAATCGGCATGATCTCGACGCGATTCCCCATACTGCGGAATTGCCCTGGGTTGATGTCGGCGTTGGTGCGTTCAAAAAAGATGGCCACCAAGCGATGAAGAAACTCGGTACGTGACAGCGCCATTCCTACTTCAAGGCGCATGTTTTTCTTTTCGTATTCTTCGGGACTGCCCAAACCATAGATACAGGACACCGAAGCAACAATGATCACGTCCTGTCGGGTCAGAAGTGCCTGGGTCGAGGCGTGACGTAAACGATCGATTTCGGCGTTAATCTGAGCGTCCTTTTCGATGTATGTATCTGATGAAGGGAGGTAGGCCTCTGGCTGGTAGTAGTCATAATAAGAGACAAAGTAATGCACAGCATGATCCGGAAAGAAGGCCTGGTATTCCTGAGCCAGCTGAGCGGCCAGTGTTTTATTGTGAGCGATAACGAGGGTTGGCTTATCGGTGTTGGCAATAACATTTGCCACGGTAAATGTCTTCCCGGAGCCCGTCACACCCAAGAGCGTTTGGAAACGCTTGTGGTCATGAAGCCCTTCCGTGAGAAGCGCGATCGCCTTGGGCTGATCCCCGGCCGGCAGCCAGTCAGATTGGAGACGAAAAACAGACATAACAGAAAAAGGTATTATTTCTTAAACCACGATACGACTTTTTTGGCCAAGTGGTGATAGAGCATGCGGCCACGACCACGCTCGGTATAGAGAATAAAAAGAATGGCACCGATGAACAGGATGACGGCCAGACTGACAATACCCTTCAGGTGTTCAATGTTGCGCCACAAGGTATGGAGCTTGGCCAAGCCCGCATAGCCAATATAGAGATAGAGGAGGTCTTTGAAAAAATTCCCGAGGTACGTAGCCAAGAGAAACACCCTGAGGTCCATCTTGATGATACCGGCCGTGATCGATACGGGGGTGGTCGGAAAGGGCGGTAAGAGCCTCAAAATGAAGAGTACGCCGCCATCCTTCCAGTGATGACCGACAAAACGCTTACTGATATTTTCAATATCTTGGTGCTTGATACCAAACCAGCGCGCAATTTTATTCATCAGCAGGTCCTCAAGTTTATCTCCGAGAAAATAATAGAACCAAGCACCAAGCGTTTTCCCTAGGTTTCCGACTGCTGCCAAAACCAAGAGGTACCACAGAGCTTCATTATGAACGAGGGCTAATGATCCAGCTGTCCCCATAATGAGGGCTGAGGGAATAGGACTGATCACTTCCTCTAAAAATGAACCCACAAAAACAAACGCCTCGAGCGGCATGTGTAGGGCGTAGTATTTCACCAGTTGTTCGACGGTGGAAAAAAAATGCATAGAATAACGAAAGGAAGGCCTCTTCTAGTATACACCAGAAAGAAAAACAGTCCGTCTCCCCGAAAGAGGAAAACGGACTGCTTTCGCGACACTCTTTAATTGATAAAGGTGAGTGCGTGTCCTTTTTTGTCACCACGACCGGTACGACCGATGCGGTGAATGTAGTCTTCGTAGTTCTCGGGGAGTTCGTAGTTGATGACGTGCGTGACATCAGGGATGTCGAGTCCGCGAGCCGCTACATCGGTAGCCACGAGAATCGATATTTCATCCTTAC
>JAYUDH010000005.1:0-2399 GCA_043739895.1 Candidatus Moraniibacteriota bacterium | reverse complement strand
GTTTTTTTCATACTGAGGAAAATCAAGCACTCTCACCCGGTATCCCTCTTTCTTGAGGCGAGCCAGAAGAAGCTTCGCCTGAGTTGCCTTCCCCGACCCATCAGCACCATCAAGCACAATCAATTTGCCCTTTTTCATACTCTGTTATTACTTACTCCGTATTTGAGAAACAATATCATCGATCTGCTTCTGTAACTCATCGAGCGTCCCATCATTATTAATCACGAAATCGGCGTGTTCTTTCAGGTCACGAATTTGCGACTCTGCTTCAAGGAGAGCATCCTTCTCAAACTGGACCAGCGTCTTGCCAGCATCATCGGTATTTTGGTGTCTCGTCGTCATTCGTTCGTAACGCTTTTCTGGAGAGGCCTCTACATAAACAAAATAGAAATGTTCACTGGCCTCCATCTGAATAATGTCCGGCAAGCGACGCACCCCGTCAACGACCACTAATTCATTCTCACTTTTCCCTGCCTCAACCACCAACCCCTTCGATAGGATATCCTCTCCAAAAGCTTTCCGGAGGTGCAAAGAAAGCTTGGCCATATTTGCCTGGCTTTGTTCAAGATTCATCCGATCCAAGATATCACGTAGTACCTGAGAAAAACGAAGCGCCTGAGCCTGATACTTTTCGGCAAGATACTTTCCTACCGTATCCTTCCCCGAAGCTACTTCTCCTGCTACCCCGATAATGATTTTTACCATAATATGTACGTTATTAATTTTTTTCAATTTTTTCTATCACCTGATCGAGCACCCGACAAAACTCTTCTTTGGTCCCTTCATTGATAATCATATAATCCGCCAGCGCAATCGGCGTCCCCTGTGTAAGACGAGTCAGTTGCGCCCAATCCCGTTCCTCAGACTCTTCTACTGTCACAAGCGGTCGATTAGGTCGCGTCATGAGTCGCGCGTAGCGCACACTGGGGCAGGCATGGACAGCTACTACTAAAAAAGCCCCTCCAAACTGCTCTTTAAAAACACGGTATTCCGCAGCACTGTAGAAACTCTCCACAAGTACCTGTGGTACACCCTCTAGAGCCTCAATTTTTTTGATAACCTCGCGCGCATAATAATCTTCACCATAAATATTGCGCAGATTTTCCCTCACCAAACGTTCATTGGCCTGGTTACGATCTAGTCCACGACGGTTCATTTCGTCAAATGTCACATCGCCAAAATATACCTTGGGCCAGTGATACTTTCCCATGAGATATTCAATCGCTTCTGACTTACCACTTCCCGCCATTCCTACGACGGCAATAATTTTTTGCATAGTATCTTCTTCTATTTTTTTACAATATCCTGTAGTCCTCGACGCACATCCCAATCATCAAGATCAAGATCTGTATGCAATTTTACTATTGGCAAAGTTTTTCGTACGGCATGATGCATAGCGTGAGCAATGACGCGGAGTGTCGGGTGGACAAGTCTTCCTGACCGAAGCTCGATAAAATACACGAGCGCAGGAAGGTCAAAGGTAAAGCGACAAGAAACCAGGAATCCCATGGCAACAAAATATTGCCGTTCTTCCGCACTTGTTTTTAATTTTTCGATCGCATTTGTTTGAGTCACTATTAATTTTTCTGCTTTTATTCGTAGTGACTCTGGTAACTGGTCTAAATACCACTGCTGGAAACCAAAGCGCGTAGATAAAAGAGGCATCTGATAAATGCTCGCTCGATGACGCTGAAGATCACGGAACGAACCAAAGTCAAGAAGGAAATCAAAGGTAAACGTTCCCAAACTCCGCATAAAAAACGGTAAGCTAGTTTTTACGGGGCGCTTCTTGAGGATATCTGCATATTGAGTAAGCGACTTTTTTTCAATATTTGATGAAAATGAAAAACGTTTTGGGAAACTCTTTGGAGAAAAATATGTCTGTAGAGCTAAGATATCACGCCGAAAATTCTCTTGTTCCTCATACAATTTATGGCTAAAGCTATTCGGATACTGAGCCCTAAGCTCTGTCCATATCTGCTCACTTACCATTCTCACTTCTTCGAGTGGATGGTGTCGCACATTTGAAAGTTTGTCCCATGCTTGACGAAGATTCGTATGCCACGAAAGCTGTGTCGTCATACCCGCCGGCAAAAAACCACGTAGAATATCAAATGACCTGGCTTTGATGGCCTTATCATATATATTTTCGTCTTCACTTTCTTTCCGTGGATATTTTTCTCTCAAATGTTTTTCTAGGGCAGATCCAGAAGAAATATAAAAATCCATCCAACGTTTCATAATAGCCTGGGATGATTTTGTTCTCACCGGATCATGAATCGGCTGTTTGCTCATGTCGATATAGCGAGTACTCACTTCTTGTCCGGCATAGAGTGGCCAATCCTGAATCGCTTTATCACAGAGCATACTCACACCCTCTATAAAAATCGTTGTACTTC
>JAYUDH010000004.1:0-2410 GCA_043739895.1 Candidatus Moraniibacteriota bacterium | reverse complement strand
GACCAAGAGAGTAAAAGAAAGGAGCAATAGGGGCAAGCTCAGCTTCGGAGTAGCGCTTTGCGAGTTCACTCAAAAGAACTTCTTCAGAAACAAAATCAAAACGTACACGCTTGATGCGAGACAAAAGCGTCGACAAGAGCGCTCCTTCCTCATGGGTAATAAGAATAATGACCGCTGTGGACTGGGGTTCCTCAAGTGTTTTCAAGAGTACGTTCTGTGCCGTTTCTGACAAGCGATGAGCGTCTTCAATGATCAGGGTACGAAATCCCGAAGCAACAGGAAATTGACTCAAAAAGACAAGGGCTTCACGTACACTCTCAGCAGAAATATTTTTTATCTTCGTAACGCCACGTTTTGTTTCTTCTAATGGTTTCAGAATGAGGACATCAAAAGGGTGGGGCTTCTCTTCACTTTGTACAAACAGTGGTTCATGAGCCAAGGTAGCAGCAAATTCCAAGGCACAAAGGCTTTTCCCAATACCACGAGGACCAACGAAAAGATACACCTGGGTAGCGCTCCCTTCTACAACAGATTTTTGAAGCGCTTCTCGCTCCTTATGATGACCGATAATATCCATAATGAAAATCTCTAACGCCTCTTATCATTTCCTTTCGGTGTGTCTTTTATTTCCCGCTTGTTCCGTCGAACACTTCCGACTCGTTCTATCGAACGGGGAGCTGTCCTGTCGAAACCATCCGTCACCCTCGACCGTTACCGATTCACTCATCACAAGTATTACCGACAAAAACCAAGGAAACAAAAGACACACCGAAAGAAAATTTCAAAAACCCCCTTATATCACCTTTTAGATAATTTTTCCAAGACATTCTTTTATCTGCTTTTGAAAGTGTTCTCTGGTAAATGATGCCACCGATTGCTTCATAATACTTTCATTATACTGCCCTTCCTTCGAAAGGAAGCGACGCACCCCCTCAGCAATAATCTCAGGGGTAGCCGCGTGGAAAAACTCCCCCGTCTCTCCTTGAGTAACAATCTCGCGAATGCCACCATATTCAAGTGCGATGACCGGTATCCCGAAAGAGAGCGCCTCCACCGCCACCATACCGAAATCCTCCTCTGAGGGGAAAATAATGGCCCGAGCACCTTGATACAGCTGTGCTAACTCCCCGTCTTCGACAAAGCCAGTAAAACGAACGTGCTTTCCTGCGATTTTCTTGAGTGCCTCCTCTTCTTTACCTGAACCAACAATAACGAGCGGTAGAGACAGCTTATTAAAGGCCGACACGACCATATCGATTTTTTTGGAACGAGTGAGACGTGAAACAACCAGAAAATACTGCCGCCCTTTTTCCGATACCCTCAAAGAACTTTCTGTTTTCTCAAACAAAGAAAGTGCTCCAGGGTAAATGACCTGCGCATCTCGATGGTAGTATTTTTTGATTCGCACGGCCGTGAAATGTGAATTGGCCAGGAGTACGTCGGGGCGTTCGGCCGCCTGGGTGTCCCAGATACGGAGGTAACTCATAAGAAGGCGTGTCAAAATATTCCACCTCCCTCGTGCCCCGAGCTCCTCAAGATATGACTCATGGTAGTCCCAGGCATAGCGCATCGGTGAGTGGAGGTAGGCCACATGTGTGGTATTGAGCCGCGTGATAATCCCTTTACTCCAGGCACCCGAAGAAGAAATCACCAAGTCAAACTCGCGCAGATCAAAACTCTCCACTGCTACCGGAAAAAACGGCAAAAAGAGGCGGTAACGCTTTTTTAAAAACTGCGGGAACTTCCCCAACCATGAGGTACGGATGTCGCGTCCACGAAAATGTTTCCCCATGCGTTTTTCATCATAGAGGAGCGTATAGATAGGGGCTTCTGGATATAGTTCGCAGAGTGCCTCAAAAACCCGCTCTGCACCACCATAAGACACGAGAAAATCGTGTACCAGCGCTACTTTTTTTCCTTTCTGTTCAGTCATAGTAGACTCTTGACTTTCTTATGAAAATATGCTTTTATAACAGGTAGGCCATTCTCGGTTTACATTTTGGAGGTTCCGTGAAAAGACGCTCTTTTCCCAATTACGTGGATCTCTTGATCCTCATCGTTTCCATCGCAGTTGGCTTTGCAGTCGAACTCGGTGTCGGCAGTAATTCGATAAGTGGTCGAGCTTTTGGGTGTGCTGCGGGCATTACGCTTTGCAGCATTCTGATTGCCATCCGCTGGGCCGCCATAACCACCGTGTTCATCCTGCTACAGGGCCCGGAAATCCGGCGAGAAGTCCTCCAACGCGCTGCTAAGGCCGAGCACCGCATCGCTAATCTTTTCGGCGCAGTGCGCCCAACCAAAGCGGCTCACATTGTGGGTCGCTCTTTCTATTATAGCACTCCGCAACTCCTGGTCAGAAAGCACTTTATACACCCCATCCGCTATGCTTTCCGCGCTCTCCGGATCAACA
>JAYUDH010000003.1:0-2413 GCA_043739895.1 Candidatus Moraniibacteriota bacterium | reverse complement strand
GTCTTTTCGTCCATAGCTTAAAAAAGTTCCACTTCATCGAAAAATTTTTGATAGTCATCAAGATAGCGTTTCGCATCCTCTAAAGAGAGCTGGTATTCAACATCATGAACAATCTGATTCCGAACCTCATGAGCCTCTGCGAGGAGCGTTCGTGTCTCAAGCTGTCCGCCCTTCACCGAGGCCAATTGCTCCGCCATAGAGGCACCTTTGTAACCAATACCATCAAGAATCTCGTTGGCCAGCGCATCCGCCTCAAGGACCGCCACCTTATACTGAAATGACTGATCACTCTCCAAACGATCCCGTATAGCTTCCCAACGTTTAATAAGTTTATTCGTTGAAACGAGTGGGCGCTCTGACCCATAGAGTGCTACCTTCAGGTCACCAGAGAGTCCTCGCAATACAAGGAGGAGTACAATATCGACAAACAGCACCCCCACATAGACAAACAGAAAGAACTTGAGCGTAGCGAATAAGAACGAATTCTCAAAAAAAGAGAGGATACTCGGCCAGACGGTCGTCGCCACCTGTGTCAGATCAACTTCCATAGAGAAAAGATTGCATCAGCAATATTATTGTTTGTTTGTTTCGTAGGCATGTGCCACAGCAAGGAGCGTTTCTTCATCAAACCACTTTCCCAAAAGCTGTCCACCAATCGGAAGGTCTTTCCCTTCTTCCGTCACCGTCCCAATAGGAAAAGAGATCGCCGGAACACCGGTCAGGTTGGCGGTCACTGTGTAGATATCTCCCAGGTACATTTTGAGTGGATCAGTAGATTTTTCACCAATTTTAAAGGCTGGCTCTGGTGCCGTAGGAGAAAAAATACAGTCGACATCAAGAAATGCTTTTTCAAAATCCTGCTTCAGAAAAGCGCGTACCTTCTGAGCCTTTAAGTAGTACGCATCGTAGTAGCCGGCCGACAAACTGTATGTTCCGAGCATGATCCGACGTTTTACTTCATCACCAAAACCATACTGCCTGGTATCAAGGTACGTTTCAAGGAGGGTCCCTGCTTTAAAAGACGACTCTTTTTCATCATTCACCGAAAACCCAAAACGGATACCATCGTAACGAGCCATATTGGAGCTTGTTTCGCAGGGCTGAATAATATAGTAGGCCGGGAGAGCATACCCACTATGAGGCAAAGAAATTTCTTTGACCTCCATACCAAGCGAACGGAAACGCTCCAAAGCATCATCACAAAGTGCCTTGATACGTGGGTCAAGATCGGGAGAAAAGTACTCCTTTGGGACACCGATCTTTTTCCCCCGTACGTCATTCTCCAAATACTCTTCATAGCGCTTTCCATGGCCACTATCAGCGGTCGTTGCGTCATGCGGATCACGGCCAGCAATACGAGAAAAAACAATCGCCACATCCTCCACCGTCTGCGCGATGGGACCGATCTGATCCAGGCTCGAAGCCGAAGCCATCAACCCATAGCGAGAAACGCGTCCATACGTTGGCTTTAACCCCACCACCCCACAGAAAGCGGCTGGTTGACGAATCGAGCCTCCTGTATCGGAACCAAGGGCCCAGACGGCCTCACCTGCCGCCACCGCCGCAGCCGATCCACCTGATGTTCCTCCGGGAACACGCGTCACGTCAACCGGGTTTTTGGTAATGTGATAAGCACTCTTTTCTGTCGATGATCCTTGAGCGAATTCGTCCATGTTGGTTTTTCCTAAGAAAGGAGCGTGTATGGACTGTAATTTTTCGATGACCGTGGCATTGTAAGGAGCAATGTAGTTATCGAGAATCTTGGAAGCGCTTGTTGCTCTCGCCCCTGCCACCAAAATATTATCTTTAATAGCACCAGGAATTCCCGCCAGAAGATCGATGGACTCACCACGAGCCAATTGCTCATCAACCAAGCGCGCCTGAAGTAATGCCTGATCACGGAGGAGTGTCAGATACGCACCAATCTCAGTGTCTTTCTTTTCGATGACAGAAAAATACTGTTCCGTTAATGAAACAGCGCTACACTTTCCTGTAACCAATTTTTTATGGAGTGCTCGAATCATATATTAGAAAACAGATCGTACTTTCAAAAAATTATCCTTCGCAGCAGGAACATTCTTCATAAGAGCCCCCTCTTCTTCCGTCTCAAAAACTTCTGTATCATCGTGCCGCAACACATTCGTTCTGCCAGTGATGTGTCCGATCGGAGCGATACTCTCCGTTGGGAGGGTTTCTAATTCTCGAAAAAAATCAAGTACTGCCGAAAGATCTTTTTGATACTTCGGAAGTTCCTCTTCCCTGAGCCCAATACGACTGAGGAGAGCAATCTTTTGTACTTCTTCGCTCGTCAACATAGATTCATTTATCACCTCTGAATATATTTACAAAAGCATCTTTTGAAATGTCTCCTCATCTATAATAGCAACGCCAAGAGCCTGCGCCGTAGCCAACT
>JAYUDH010000002.1:0-6349 GCA_043739895.1 Candidatus Moraniibacteriota bacterium | reverse complement strand
CGACCCTTTCTGATTGGGTGGATACGCAACCAGTGCTCGATGAAAAAGCGAAGGACATTGGTCAACCAGAAAAAGAATACCCCGTCCTCCCGCCCCCTCCGCCTCCCAAGATGGCTCAAATGAAAACGCGTGGCTGTATTGCTGACGGACTGCTTTCTGGTTATGGGGGCGACATCAATAGTTCGGTGGCGCTCATTAATCGTTCCCAGTGTTACTATCTCCACCGGGCACTGGAAGCATGGCTTCGGCCACCAGATTTCAAATTGGCGCGGAAGATTATGGAGCAGGTGACCAAGCCTAATACGGTATATGGAATGTTTATTGCGGAAGCGATCGATACCAACGCTAATTATTACTATCCTGACGAGAAGCGCGATTTTGATTTCGATGCCATGTGTCGTACAGGGAGCAAAAACTATTGGGGGGAACATACCTGTAAACCCTCGCTCGAGCGGGAGGAATACCGTAAGTACGTAAAGTACATTACTGATGAAGCGATGAACATGGGCATTCAGAGCTTTCTTTTTGGCGAGGTGTTTTATCAGGATAGCTCTGACCTTAGCACAAGCCGTATGCCAGAAGTAATGCGGGGAATGCAGGAGCATGCACAGTATCTGGGGCTGAAGATTGTGATTGGGGCTCAAACCAATGATATCGAGGATGAAGGATACCTCCGACTGTTTGATTTCATTGAAGGTGGAGTGGGGCTTGATAGTGATGGGAATGTGGAGAATGGTGCTTGTTTTTCTCGCTGGTGGAATGAACCAGGTGACTGGTGTTGGGCTCTTTTGTGGCACACTCGTTTTGCTTCCAAGGCTAATAATGTACTGGTCCATTTTGATTGGAGTGGTAAGGTGGGAGATGATATGAGTGTTTTTACTCGCATGAACAAGGGTGAGCGAGCGACGACACTGAAGCGTCTCTATGCTTACTTTACTGAGCGACAGGTAGGATTCCTGATGCCGATGCTGGCCACACTTAATCGAGAGAATGGTGGCTGTAGTGGTCCAAAGAAGCGTTTTTATTCTGCGAGTCAAAAATATACCTGTCAGGATGAAGATGTCATTAATAGTGTCATGAGTCAGACGCGGTAAGAGGAGAGAGAGGATACGGCGCTGGCGAAAAAAACTGCTATACTATAAAGAGTGATTGCCCTACGAACATGAATACTGGTAAAACTTTCCAGAGAAAAACGGAAGATTTTTTGTGCGAACAGTGCGGGGTACAGGTTACAGGGAATGGTTATACGAATCATTGCCCGCATTGCCTCTACAGTAAGCACGTGGATAATTTCCCCGGGGACCGTTTGAATGAGTGTGGTGGCCTCATGGAGCCAGTGTTGTATGAAAAGGAGAACGGACAGAACCGTTTGGTACAAGTGTGCGAGCGTTGTGGTTTTGTGCGAAAGAATAAAGTACAAAAGGAAGACCAGTTTGAAGCTCTCCTTGGAGTAGCAAGAAAAAAGGCTGCCACGGGTTTGTAGAGGGGCGCCAAAAAAATATCAAAAACAAACATCATATATGGGGTGGAAGAATTTTTCAGCGGAAGCTTCAGAACATATACTGGTAGAGCTTACGAGTACTCATGCAGGTTTGTCGTGTAAAGAAGCGCGTGAGCGTTTGTTTGATAACCGTGATAACCAAATACGACCGGGATCATCGGCTCTCGTGAAAGCTCTCAAACAGCGTTTCTCTTCTTCTTTTCTCTATCTCCTCCTCGCCGCCGCTGGACTCTCTTTTTTCCTGGGTGATCATATTGAAGGGGGATTTATTCTTGCCTTTATTTTTATTAACATCAGTCTTGAGACCTATCAGGAATATCATTCTGCTCAAGCGATTCGCCTACTGAAACGATATCTGGTTGTTCACGCGCGGGTGCGTCGAGAGGGAAAAATCGTCAGAGTTGAGAGTAGCAAAGTTGTTCCGGGAGACATTGTGGTTGTGGAGGCGGGAGATCGCTTGCCGGCTGATATGCGTTTTCTCCACGTCAACGGTCTTGAGATCGATGAGAGTCTGATGACGGGTGAATCAATAGCGGTCGGGAAAACGGCTGAACTTTTAAAGACGCCGGCGGTAGAAATTCATGAGGCACAGAATGTGGGCTTTGCGGGCACGGTCGTGACCAGTGGGTCGGGAGAGGGCGTTGTCTTCGCTACCGGAAAAGACACTGCTTTGGGGGATATCGCAAGCCTGACAGAAGAAACGGAGAAAGTGACTCTTTTTGAAAAGGGGATTCAGCAGTTTAGCCGCTTCATTTTGAAATTAGTACTCTTTACCCTCGCTATTATTTACGTGGCCAATGTGCTCATTCGGGGGACGAGTGCTGATAGTGTTGAGTTCCTCATCTTTTCTCTTGCCCTGGCCGTCTCTGTGGTCCCAGAGGCATTGCCAGTTATTTTGACGGTAGCCCTTTCTCGCGGATCATTTCGTTTGGCACAGAAAAAAGTTATTGTGAAACGCTTGTCTGCAATTGAAGACCTCGGGAGTATTGAAGTCTTGTGTTGCGATAAAACAGGAACGCTGACCGAGAACATGCTCACAGTAACGAAGATACAAGCAGAAGATGAACGTGAATGTCTGCGGTTAGCCTTTGCTTGTTGTCTGGTTACTCCCGATGATCGAGGGAAATTACACGACGCCTTTGATTTGGCTTTATGGCAATCACTCAGTCCTACGGAGCATAAGGAAATGCGCCATGGAAAACGTCTCGATGCCATTCCTTTTGATCCGGAGCGGCGACGGAATAGCGTCCTTTTTGAAATGGATGAGAAGCTTATGGTTATTGTCCGGGGTGCCCCAGAGGAAATTCTTCAGCGTTCTCTCAATGTTGATATGTTTACAACAAAGCGCCTGATGTCTTTTGTGGCTGAGGCAGGGAGACGTGGAGAACGGGTGCTTGCTATTGCCAAGAAGACATTCGCTCCTCATAAAAAATATTCTCTGTACGAGGAAGATCATTTACAGTTCGTCGGTCTCATTTCCTTTGCTGATGGATTAAAGTCGACGGCGCGCGAGACGATCGTTGAGGCACACGCGCTCAATGTCGCCGTGAAAATTATTACCGGCGATAGTAAAGAAGTGGCTGGTGCGGTTGGCTATGCCGTGGGACTGATCGCTGACCCGAGCGAGGTGGTGACAGGGAAAGAACTGGATGATATGAATGATACGATGCGACGAGAAGCGCTCTACCATGGTGCTGTCTTTGCTCGTATTTCACCACACCAGAAGTATGCCATTATAAAGGCATTGCAAGAAAAATTCGAAGTAGGATTTTTAGGGGAGGGTATCAATGATGCCCCCGCTCTTAAATTGGCGAATGTTGCTATTGTGGTGGATGGCGCTTCGGATATCGCGAGGGAGGCGGCAGACGTTGTACTCCTTCAAAAAAGCCTGGGAACGGTTATCCAGGGTATTCGAGAGGGCCGAACTATTTTTGCGAATATTTTGAAGTATCTGAAAATTACGCTGACCTCTAACTTTGGTAATTTTTATTCTGTCGCTCTGGCATCGCTTTTTCTTCCCTTTGTCCCACTTCTCCCTATTCAGATCCTTCTCTTAAATCTTCTGTCTGATTTCCCGATGATTGCCATTGCTACGGATACTGTTGATGCTGAAGAACTAGAGAAGCCAAAGAACTATCAGGTTCATAATGTTGTCCTCATGGCGACACTCTTGGGGGTGGTGAGTTCAGTCTTTGATTTTATTCTCTTTGGGGCACTCTATCGGGTTTCCCCGGAGACGCTGCAGACGGCATGGTTTATGCTGAGTCTTTTGACCGAAGTGATTCTCATCTTTTCTCTTCGCACAAAATTTGCTTTTTTTGCGGCGCGCCGCGCATCGTGGACCCTTATGGGTTTGTCCGTCTTTGTTCTCCTCGGGGCTCTTGGTTTACCTTTCCTTCCTTTCTTCGCTCCCTCGCTCCACTTTATTATTCCCTCGTCAGGCCTCCTTTTCTTTGTGTTTATATTAGCTTTTGGTTACTTCTTTGCCACCGAAGCGGTGAAGCATTTGTACTATCGGCACGTACATGATAGTTATACTCCGCCATTAGAAAAAAGGGGAGCGTAAGAGAACCGTATTCTAAGAAAAGAAAAAAGAGAGTGGTGAACACTCTCTTTTTTATGATTATTACCAAACGAAGTGAATGAAACGAAAGTTTACTTTCGTTTCTGAGCGAGTGCCGGTAAAATCAGGTGAATACCTGTTATTACCAAACGATCCCTCAACTGGCGGAGATCACCGACCCGCTTCGACTCGAGGCGAGTAAAATCAGGTGAATATTTGTTACTTCTTGTCCGCTATTGTTTGGGTGATGATTGCCAGTACTTGTTCGAGTGTCTGTGCACCGAGCGATCCAGTGCCACGCTCCTCGAGAGAAATGGTATGTTCTGCTACTTCTTTATCTCCCACCACCATGAGGTAGGGGATCTTTTCTACTTTTGCATTACGAATACGTTTCCCGAGAGATTCATTGGTGGCGTCGACTTCGACGCGGATATCGTGAGCGCGGAGCTTGGTAGCGATTTCTTGAGCGTAACTCTGATGACCTTCTCCGATAGGCAGGACGATGACCTGGACTGGTGCGAGCCATGTTGGGAAAGCACCGGCATAGTGTTCGATGAGAAAGGCGATCACTCGTTCGATAGCACCGATCGATGAACGATGGACAACGACGGGACGTACTTCCTTGCCATTGGCATCAATGTAGGTAAGGTTGAAACGATCAGGCATACAGAAGTCATACTGAACGGTGAAGGCAGTGTTTTCTTTGCCGCGAGCATCCTTCATTTGAATATCGATTTTTGGACCATAGAAGGCTGCCTCGCCTGCCGCTTCAATGAAGTTTCCTTGACGACTGGTGAGTACCGAGCGGAGCATTGCCTCGCCTTCATCCCAGGCGGTGTCATTTTTATAGTACTTTGTGTCATCGGCGCGATCTCCGAGGGAGAGACGGTAGGAATAGTTTTCTCCTAACTTGAGTCCAAAGACAGACGCAATGTGCTCAATAAGATCGAGCGCTTTTCCGACTTCAAGAGCCGCCTGATCCTTATCGGCACAGATAATATGGGCATCAGCGAGACAGAAACTGCGGACACGGACAAGACCAGAAAGTTCGCCGGAACCTTCATAGCGGTAGAGCTTGGCGAGCTCAGCGATACGCATGGGGAGTTCTTTGTAACTTCTTGGTCGGTCACTATAGACCTGAAAATGATGGGGACAGGTCATGGGACGGAGCATGAACTCATGCTCATCGATCATAATCGGTGCATACATGGAGTCTTTGTAGTACGGGTAGTGACCAGATGTTTTGTAGAGGTCGAGCTTGGCAATATCAGGTGTGTAAACATGAGAATATCCCCAAGCAATTTCGGTATCGACGATGAAGCGTTCGAGAACGCGGCGAACAGTTGCCCCTTTCGGTAACCAGAGGGGAAGTCCTGTTCCTACCAGATCAGAAAAAGTAAAGAGTCCGAGCTCTTTACCGAGACGTCGGTGGTCATTGGCGGCTAATCCTTCGACTTCTTCTAGTTTTTTTTCTTCGTTCGACATATGAGTGAAAAAATGGGTAAAGGGATGGAAGTGCTATTTCTTTTCCTCTACTTCTTGAAAGGAGAGATTGAGGTCCTTCTGGAGTTCAGTTGTCTGATCATAGGTTTTGCCATCCTTGGTTTTGATGTGGACGGAGACAGGAATAGTGCCGATACCGGACTGTTTCTGGATGAGGAGATGGTAATTGTCGGCAGTGATCGTAGAGGGGAGTTCGTACTTCAGTGTTGTTGCGACATCACTCTGTCCGATCTCGACATCGACGAAACCTCCAAAGTAGGTCTTGTTAAATTCTTCACGAGTGATCACTGCATTGATCCACTTGCGCTCCAGCATGACTGATCCTTTGGGAACGAGTGCACGAAGATAGGTGTGGTAATCACTGGTGCGCCAGTCACCGTATGGCGCGGTGTTTGAATAGGTGTAGACCATTGTTCCAAGCGGCTTCTCGCCGGTGAAGTCGACGGTGTAGTCCAGTTTTCGTCTGATGTAGAAATCGGTTTTAAGGGCACCCATGTTGGCATCAACGAGCATGAGGTAGTCGCCTGTCCAGTCGGTAGTGACGGACCCATCCCAGTGGACACTCTCCACTAAGGCCTGAAGGTCCTTATCAGGGAAGTAAAGCATGATATCACGATTGCGGAGCTCATTTTGAGCAAACTCTGCCAGCTTAGAAATGTTACCAACAGTGGCGACGCGACTCATGATTTCTGCAGCGATTTTTTTCATGATCACTTTACGATTCTGTTTCAATTCGGCAGGGACATCTTCCCCAAGATAGGCTTTTTCTACACGCTCCTCGA
>JAYUDH010000001.1:0-6398 GCA_043739895.1 Candidatus Moraniibacteriota bacterium | reverse complement strand
TCCCTTTTCTTCCCCGATTGTTTTCACCGAACATGACTCACTCATTCTGTCGAACAGGGAGCTGTCCTGTCGAGACCATCGGTCACGCTCGACTGTTACCGACTCACTCATGAGTCATGTGGCCGTCAAAAACCGGAGAAAGAAAATGAAAGGATATTTTCAATAATTCTTTCTTGCGGATGTCTTGCCAAAAGCCAGAGCTCATGTTACTGTAGATACATCGTAAATTTTCAGAACTGTTATGGCTCTACCAAAGCAAAGACATACCCGTCATCGTCGTGATCGTGCTCGCAAGCAGTATGATGTGCAATTGGTGAATACTCAGGAATGCCCAAAGTGTAAGGGTCGTGTTTTGTCGCACCGCGTGTGTCCAGAATGTGGCTTTTATAAAGGAAAAGAAATGGTAAACACGGCACCAAAGCTTGATGTTACCAAAAAATCTGCTTAAGACCCGAACGACGTTCTCTCAAACAGGATAGTTCCCTCTTCTCTAGATTATCGAGCCTTTTTTCTCCAGGCTTCAAAACAAAATGGCAAATCGGCATCTTCAAAGATCAGTAGCAATGCAGTCACTCTTCGAGTGGGATTTTCAGGGCAAGCAAGATGATCGTGCTCGTGATATTTTGAAACGAAATATCGCTGAATTTGCCCCTGGTCTCGAAGAAACTATTTTTTCCGAGCACCTGATGGAAGGGACGCTTCGTGAACGGCCGACGATCGATAAGCTCATTGAAAAGTGTGCTCCAGAGTGGCCTCTTGATCAGGTGACGGTCGTGGATCGTAATGTGTTGCGTCTTGGTATCTACGAATTGATGTTTGGCAACTATGATGAGGTGCCACCAAAAGTCGCTATTAATGAAGCGATCGAACTTGCTAAGACTTTTGGGAGTGATGCGAGCCCACGTTTTGTAAACGGGGTATTGGGGACTATTTACCGTGAAATGGGGGAGCCGATGAAGGATGATGTCTCTCATAATCACAAACACTCTTCCGAGGAAGAGCACAACGAAAAAAAAGCGACTTTGGAAAAAAAAGAGGAGGCGGAACAGCCTGTAAAAACTCCTGTTAGGAAAAAAGAAATCTGCTGACGGTGCGTCCGCCTCAGAGAAAAAGAAAGATAAGTAGAGAGCGCTTACGTTATTTAGCGCTTTTTTCATAAGGAAAAGGCTATGAGCAAAGAAATTGATATCGAAATACTGAAAGAGCGCATGGGGATTATAGTGCGTCAAAAAGCTCTTTTCCAAGAAGCATTGACTCACCGTTCGTACCTCAACGAACATAAGGGATATGGATATCCTCATAATGAACGCCTCGAGTTTCTTGGTGATGCTGTTTTGGAGTTGGTAGTGACAGAAAATCTCTATCATCAGTATGAAAATCCAGAAGGAGAATTGACGAGTTTTCGCGCAGCTTTGGTGAATGGTGATATGCTAGCAAAAATTGGTGGAGAACTCGGCATACAAGATTTTTTGTTGATGAGTCGCGGCGAAGCGAAAGACACGGGCCGAGCCAGGGGGTATCTGGTCGCTAACGCCGTTGAAGCCATTATTGGTGCGCTCTACCTGGATCAGGGCTATGATGCCGCCAAGCAATTTATCTTAGACAAGGTGATGAGTCATTTGCCGGAAGTTTTTGAACAAGGGCTTCATACCGATGCCAAGAGTCATTTCCAGGAGTTGTCTCAAGAAAAAGTGGGTCTTACTCCTAATTATCGTGTTATGAAAGAATGGGGGCCGGATCATGATCGCCATTTTGTTGCTGGAGTCTACTTGGGCGAAGAATTGGTAGCCGAGGGTGAAGGATCTTCGAAACAGGAGGCTCAGCGTGAAGCAGCCAAGCAGGCGCTGTTGGCCAAAGGCTGGTAGTTTTTCGGATATACATTTGTGGAAAGAGGGGTGATGGACACCCTTTTTTCTTTTGATCTGAAATGAGATATACTCTAGAGAGGGTCAGAAGAACTCATTTTTGTAGTTGGCATTTTTTGATATGAATGAGGAGTTGACCCTTTGGTTTTGAAATTTTTCTGACATGTATTTAAAGAAACTGGAAATCAGCGGATTCAAGTCGTTTGCAAATAAAACGACACTGGATTTTTTACCGGAATGTAATATTGCCGAGGGCGGTCGGTGTGGTATTACCGCTATCGTGGGGCCGAACGGCTCTGGTAAGAGTAATGTGGCGGATGCTATTCGTTGGGCCATTGGAGAACAGTCATCAAAAAACCTGCGTGGAAAAAAATCAGAAGATGTTATTTTCGCTGGTACTGATAAAAAAGGCCGCCTGGGCACTGCCTCGGTGACGCTTTATTTTGATAATTCTGATAAGCGCATCCCGATTGAATTTGCGGAAGTATCTATAACGAGAAAAATCTACCGCAGTGGCGAGAGTGAATACCTTATTAATGGTTCGCGAGTACGCTTGCTCGATATCGTTGATCTTTTGGCCAAGGCTGGTATCGGGAAGGATAGCTACTGTGTCATCACCCAAGGCATGTCGGATGCCGTGCTTTCCGCGACACCTATTGAACGACGGGCTATTTTTGAGGATGCTGCTGGTGTGAAGCAATTTCAGATCGAGAAAGAGCGCGCTCTCCGCAAGCTCGAAAGTACGCGGGAAAATCTGGTACGTGTCGATGCTTTGACAGCAGAAATCGAACCACATTTGAAAAACCTCCGTCGCCAGGCAGAAAAGGCATCGCAGGGCAAAGAGGTGGCGGAAAAACTTCGTACTAAGCAGGTGCTTCTCTATAGCTACTTATGGGACAATTTTCAGGGAGAGCGTGGTAAGTTAGCCGCTGAGCGTGATGTACTAAAGAAGCAAGTATTTGATATTGAGGTAGAAACAAATACTTTGGCGCGGGAAGTGGCGACCGCTTCTGCTTCTATGGAGGACCAGAGCAAGGAAGATACTATTGCCTCTGAACTCGCCACTCTTCGGGGTGAAGGGAATACCTTCCTTCGTGATCGCAGTGTCTTGGAAGGGAAAATAGAGATCGAAAAGGAGAAACAAAAAATAGAGGAAGTCATCCGAGTTATACCGGTTGATTTGAACTACGTCAGAAAAGCACTCGATGAAATACGTGCGCATCAGTCTGAATTGATTGACCGTATACAGCATGTTGAAAAATTAGAGGATCTCCAGGATATTCGCGAATTTGCTCAGGTGATCAAGCAAAAGATGCATGATCTTGATCAAAAAGTGGGTGAGGGGAGTGTGAAAGAAAAGAAAATTATTGCTCTGCCTGACGATGAGAAACGAGTAAGTGACGAACGTTTGGCTGAATATACCAAGGGGAAAGAAGTCCTGAATGCTAAGCTCGAGCACTTGCAGCAGTCATTGGTCGCAAAAGAATCGGAATTACAGGCTATTCGTGAAGCGAGTCGTACTAGCCGCGAGACGTTTTTTAGTAAGGAACGGCTCTGGCGAGAGAGGGAGCGACAACTGACGGCAATGAAGGATACCTTGAATGAAATAAAGGTTCGTTTGGCGCGAGTAGAGGTGCGTGAAGAGGATTTGGTGTCGTTGGTACGTGAGGAATTATCTATGAAGGTGGATGACCTGGTGTTTGATGCTTCCCAGGCAGTTTCGATTGATCGTGAGCGGATGGAGCGAGAAATTGCTCGTCTGAAAGTGGAGGTGGAGCACATTGGTACTATCGATCCACTCGTCGTCGAAGAGTTCACCGAAACAGAGGAACGCTTTCGTTTTTTGACGCATGAGTCAGCCGACTTAAAACAGGCTATCGAGTCACTCCATGTGGTGGTGAAAGAAATGGATCAAAAAATTAGCGGTGTTTTTCAAGAGGCTTTTAAAGAAATCAAAAAGAAATTCGAAGCCTACTTTAAGATTATTTTTGGTGGCGGCAAAGCAGAACTTGAGATAGTGAAGATCAAGCGACGAAAAGGAACTGACGAGGATGGTGAACTGTTAGTGTCTGAAGAAGCAGTTGAAGATAGCATAGATCCATTACGACCAAGCGAGAGTGAATCGAGTGAATTTGGTATTGAAATTCTGGCCTGTCCTCCTGGGAAGAAGATTGCGCATTTGTCGATGCTCTCTGGAGGGGAGCGCTCGCTTACTTCGCTTGCTCTGCTCTTTGCTATTATCTCTCATAATCCACCTCCTTTTGCTGTGCTTGATGAGGTAGAGGCGGCTTTGGATGAGGCGAACTCACAGCGTTTTAGTAGGATGCTTCAGGAATTATCTGATCATACTCAGTTTATTGCCATTACTCATAACCGTCAGACGATGGAGCAGGCATCGCTTCTCTACGGGGTAACGATGGGTGCTGACGGCGTTTCCCAACTCCTTTCTATCCGTTTGGATCAGATTGGTGATGGAGGAAAATTGGCCTTGAAGGAGTAGTTTTTCGAGGAGTGAAGCGGGCTCTGTCGTTTGACAGGGTTTGGAAAATGGGCTACTATAGCTCCTGTATATATCTAATGCTGTTTATCTGCTATGTTAGCCATCCGTCTCAATCGTACAGGGAAAAGAAACCGCGCTCATTTCCGCGTGGTCGTGCAAGAACACACCAAAGCTCCAGGCAAACGCCATGTGGAGATTGTTGGAAGTTATGATCCACACAAGAAGACGACTCTTTTAAATAAGGATCGTATTCTCTACTGGGTAGGAAAAGGTGCACAGGTTTCTGATGCTGTTCACAATATGCTCGTTCGTGAGGGTGTGATCGAAGCGAAGAAGGTGGCCAAGAAAATGCCACGTCCTGTCGCAAAAGAAGTACCTGTTGAAGAAGTGAAAGCAGAAGAGGTGGTAGCTCCCGCTACTTCCGTCGAAGAAGCTGTGACTCCTGTCGAAGCTCCTGTCTCTACTCCTGCGCCTGTTTCTGAAGAGCCAAAAGCATAACCCTCCCGAATATTTCTAAGAAAGAGGGTTGACAAAGCTGCCGGCAAAGAGTAGAGTTACCATGTAGACAACTGAATATCCGTAGACATGAGGCACGACTCATCTCCACCCGCAGGGTTCGAGTATGATGATGTAAGCTCCTCACGAGGAACAAACTCTCGATGACGTTTTGAAAAGATAGCATCAAGAGGGCGTTAGGAAAAACTCTTTAAGGTCTGCGGTCAAACGCAGATTTTTGTTTAATAACTTTTCGTATGCAACAGACAAAACAACAGAAGGAGGCGTTGATTGCATCGGTCACCGAGAAAATGAAGGGATCAAAGGCACTTGTCTTTGCTAATTTCAAGGGTGTATCGGTCAAGAATATCACCGCTATCCGTAGAGAGCTCTCGAAGAGCGGATCAAGTTGGCAGGTGCTTAAGAAGACACTTCTCAACATTGCCTTGAAGAATGCCTGTATTGAACTCAATGCCCGCGAGCTCGAAGGTCAGGTGGGCATCGCTTTTTCTCAGGATGAAGTTTCTGCTGCCAAAACAATCGCTGATTTTAAGAAAGCCAACAAAGAAGTAACCATCTCAATCGAAGGGGGAGTACTTGGAACCAAAGCACTCAGTGCTGATGAGGTGAAAGCCTTAGCTAAGCTTCCAAGCCAAGACGAGCTTCGTGCTCAGTTGGTGGGTACGCTCCAAGCTCCGATTGCCAGTTTTGTCCGAGTTTTGGGTGGTAACCTCCGTGGTTTGGTTCAGGTGTTGAAGGCAGTAGAAGAGAAGAAAGCCGCATAATTACATCGTCAATTAAGTAATAAGAATAACGTTAACGCTATGTCTGAAGAACAAAAGGAAGCCGTTGTTGTGCCAGAGAAGTTTGCCAAGTTGGTGACTGAGATTGAAAAGATGAGCGTGCTCGATCTTTCTGAACTCGTCAAAGTTTTGGAAGACAAATTTGGTGTCTCTGCTGCTGCTCCGATGATGATGGGTGCTATGCCTGCCGCTGCCGCAGAGGCTGTGGAGGAGAAGACAGAGTTCGATGTTGAACTGACTGCTGCTGGTGCTCAGAAAATCAATGTTATTAAAGTAGTGCGCGAAGTAACCGGACTGGGCCTTAAGGAGGCTAAGGATATGGTAGACGCCGCTCCAAAGGTGATCAAGGAGAAGATTGCTAAGGCTGATGCTGATGCTATCTTGAAGAAACTCATCGAAGCTGGTGCCACTGCTGTTTTGAAGTAAATTTGATACGCAGCGTTTGAAAAAATCCTCACCTGAAAAGGCGAGGATTTTTTTTGACAAAAAAGAGAAGAGGAGTACTATTAACTTTGTTTTCATCTTCTCTCTGAAAAGAATTCGGGAGATTTTTCTTTTTTAATCTACACGCTATGTCACTTTCGGTCATTCTTTCTTTTTTCGTACTGATGCTCATTTCGGTGGGCACGTATTCATTAGCGCGAAAGATACGAATTCCCTATACGGTACTCTTGGTTTTAGTTGGATCACTTCTAGTGCCACTGGCTCATATCCCGCTTTTTCATTTTCTTCGAG